>DASWTK010000293.1:0-4211 GCA_036402175.1 Chitinophagaceae bacterium
ACTGCTTCTTCATTACCCTGGGAAATAAAGAGATCAATGCCGCCCGAAACCGTAATTGCGTGGAAACTGCCGACAGACCTGCGTTCGGCGTTTGGATCGTTATAAACCTTCGTTTGGGCGAGTGCAGACATGCCCAATAGCACAGTAATCAATAGCAAAATCGAGTTTTTCATTTCAGTTATTTCAGGTGTGACGATGCTTTGCTACTAAAAGTTACAGTTTTATAAAAAAATTCTCCCTTAATTTTGTGGCGTTATTGAGCACAGATTCCTCGGGGTGTCACGCTTAGCGCGACTGAGATCAAACCCGTAGAACCTGATCAGGGTAATGCCTGCGCAGGGAAGGTTATCTAAAACTTTCTTTCTTTCCTGTTTCTGCATTATCCTCTCATTTTTTTAATTGTAAATCTTTAAAAATGAAGAGGATTATTCTTTTAACGGCCTTTTTGGCCTTGTTTTCAATGGTTGAGGCGCAAACCCCACTCAAAGGAAAAGTAGTGGAGAAAGATTCGGGCAAACCCATTCCGGGTGCCAGCATCAGCGTTGGAAACCAGTCGGCTCTCTCATCCGATAACGGCGATTTTGAGGTCACCATTCTCACCACAAACCAACTTATTGAGATCACCAGCATCAGTCACCTCCCCTTTCGCGACAGTCTTTCAAAATTTGGGGTCATCCGCGGCGGAGCATTCGTAACGGTTTCAGATCTGACATTTCAGCTGGCCAGAAAAGGACTGTTCTTAAGCCCGGTTGAAGTGCTGGCAACCCGGGCGGGTTACCGCGCCCCATTCACAAAAAGCAACCTGGGCAAAGAAGATATTGAAAAATTAAACCTGGGGCAGGACCTTCCATTTCTGATTAACCAGACCCCTTCGGTTGTCATTAACTCCGATGCGGGTAATGGTGTGGGTTATACAGGGCTTCGGATCAGGGGGTCCGACCTCAGCAGGATCAACGTAACGCTGAATGGCATCCCATACAATGACGCGGAATCACAGGGAGTTTTTTTTGTTGACCTGCCCGACTTCTCCTCTTCGGTAAACAGCATCCAGATCCAAAGAGGAGTTGGCACTTCATCGAACGGAGCAGGCGCGTTCGGAGCGACTATCAATATCAGTACGCACGAGTTCAATGATAAGCCATATGCCGAAATAAACAACAGCTACGGTTCATTCAACACATGGAAGAATACCGTTAAGGCAGGCAGCGGCCTCCTTGGCGATCATTTTACAATTGATGCAAGGCTATCCCGTATCTCCAGTGATGGTTATATTGACCGGGCTGAAAGTAAATTGTCGTCGTTTTATTTAAGCGGCGCATATTTCAGTGAAAAAACGCAGTTGCGTTTAAATGTTTTCGGGGGTGATGAAAGAACTTACCAGGCATGGTACGGCGTTCCCGAATCAATGCTTAAAACGAACCGCACCTTTAATTCGGCTGGTACCGAAAAACCCGGAGATCCTTACGAAAATGAAACCGATAATTTCAGGCAGGACCATTACCAGTTCTTTCTGAATCATGCGCTCAACGATGTTCTCAGTTTCAACACCTCTGTATTCTATACAAAAGGCAAAGGCTATTATGAACAGTATAAAGCCGAAGAAGATTTTAATGACTATGGCCTGCCCAATCCGGTTATAGGAAATGAAACCATTGAAAATACTGACCTGATAAGACAGCTGTGGCTCGACAACGATTTTTATGGTTCAGTGCTTTCTTTGCAGTATAACAAAAATGGAACGCAGCTTACGCTTGGTGGCGGATGGAACAGGTACGAAGGTGATCACTTCGGAAAAGTGATCTGGTCGCAATTTGGATTTCCTCTGAATCATCGCTGGTATTCGCTTGACGCGGTTAAAAGAGACGTGAACATTTACGGAAAATGGCAACAGCGACTGAGCAACCGCTTTCAAACCTTTGCTGATTTGCAATACCGCGCCGTGAAATATGATATCAATGGATTCAGAAATAATCCGGCATTGAAAATTTACAACGATTACGGTTTTATTAACCCTAAAGCAGGACTCAGCTATGCCGTACCCGGATTACAGGCATACATCTCCTACGCGCTTGCCAATAAAGAACCAAACCGCGATGATTTCGAAGCCGGACAGGAACAGCAACCACTACACGAAACACTGCACAATATTGAATTGGGTGTAGAAAAGAAAACCCAGGTTTTTACGATTGGCGCCACTGCTTACTACATGTATTATCGCAATCAGCTGGTATTAACCGGTAAGATCAATGATGTTGGAGCATATACGCGCACGAACATTCCCGAAAGTTACCGTCTTGGCCTGGAGTTGCAGGGAAGTGTCCGGCCTTTGAAACAGTTGATGGTAGATATCAGCCTTGCACTTAGCAGAAATAAGATCAACAATTTTGTTGAGTACGTTGATGATTACGACAACGGTGGACAAAAGACGTTTTTCTACGACAAGCCCGACATAGCGTTTTCGCCCTGGCTTGTGGGTAATGCCACCATTACTTATAAGCCGGTTCAGAATGGCGAGATCAGCCTGTTCTCAAAATATGTGAGCGATCAATACCTCGACAATACCGGCAATAAAACAAGGCAGCTGAAAGCATTTTTTGTGAATGACCTGAGAGCGAGGTATAGTTTTAAAAGCCGCCTGTTTAAAGAGATCACGCTGACAGGACAGTTGAATAACCTGTTTGACGTGAAGTATGAACCAAATGGATATACCTTCAGCTACCTGTACGGGAATGAGTTGACCACTGAGAATTTTTATTATCCGATGGCAGGGAGGAATTTTATGGTTGGAGTGGTTGTTAAGATAGGGGGGAGTAATTAGAGGATTAGAGGATTTGAGGATTTGAGGATTGGGGAATCAGATAATTAGTTGATGCATTTATTAAGGCATTTATTAAATTGGAGGATGAAGAAATTAGGGTTGATACTGGTATTTTATTGTTGTTGGAGTATTGCTTTGGGGCAGGAGGTGGTGGTTGAAGTTGCTGCGGGTAAGCATGCACGTAAGGATGTTGTGGAAGTGAAGATTAAGAAGCCGCTTTCATTAAAGGGAAAATATCAGCTAACAAACACGAGGACGGGGAAGGTGATCCCTGCTCAGCTTGCTGACAGCGTTACGGTAGTTTTTATTCCTGAAATGATATACGAGGCTGGTACTGCTCATTCATTTAAACTGACTTCAGCTAAAATAAAATCCGGCAATCCTGTAAAAGTTGAGAAGCATGCAAACGGATTGTTAGTAAAAGTGAAAGGCAAGCCGCTTTTCTTTTATCACACATCCATTGCAATGCCTCCGGCGGATAGTCCCACGTATTATAAGAGAAGCGGTTTTATTCATCCCCTTTTTAGTCCGGACGGAAGCATTTTAACCGATGATTTTCCAGCCGGACATGCGCACCAGCATGGAATATTCATGACCTGGGTTAATAATACTTTCAGAAATCAGAAAGTTGACTTCTGGAATCAGCATTCAAAAACCGGTACGGTTGAGCATGTACAGGTTCTTGAAGTAACGGAAGGCCCTGTGTTCAGCAGGATAAAAACAAAACTTCGTCATGTTAGTCTGCAACACGGACCGGTGTTAGAGGAAATATGGATCATTACCATTTATCCATTCACCGATAAATTTATTTTCGATCTTGAATCGGAGCAGGTGAACATCACTAGTGATACGTTATTTCTTAACCGGCATCCTTATGGAGGACTGGCATTCAGGGGAAGCAGGCAATGGAACAGGCACGACAGCCTGCATTTCAAAAATCACTGGCAGATAATTACCAGTGAAGGAAAGGATAATGCAACTGCAAATCATACGCATGCACGATGGGTGGATGCATCGGGCAAACTTGATGGTAAATTAAGTGGTGTTACTGTTTTCGGGCACCCTTCGAACTTCCGCTATCCGCAGGCTATCAGGTTACATCCCGATATGCCTTATTGGGCTTTTGCACCGGTAATTGATGGCCCATTTCCTTTTAATCCGGGAATGAAATACAGATCGAGATTCAGGTATTGTGTGCATAAGGGGGATGCGGATGTGGGGGAGATTGAGAGAATGATGAATGAGTGGATCACGGATTGAGAGATTGATCACGGATTGAGAGATTGATCACGGATTGAGAGATTGATCACGGATTGAAATAGGATTTTGGGGATGCAGGGATTGAGAGGTTGATCACAGATTTAAGTAGGATTTAAGGATTACACGGATTAGC
>DASWTK010000294.1:0-7972 GCA_036402175.1 Chitinophagaceae bacterium
TGGACCAATAAATTTAACACCGTCACATTTACGTGGTATTGGGACAATATAAAATCCAATTTGCCGCAAGAACTTCAAATCAACACGCTCAATCTGATACCCGTATCAGGCACTTCAAGAAAAGTATTACTGCTTGGCACATCACGTGGTGTTTACTTATCTCTCGACGAAGGATACAGTTGGGGTACATTTAATGTGAACCTGCCAGTTCAGAATGTAAAGGATATTCAATATGCTCCTCAAACAAAAGTATTGATAGCGGGAATATTTGGCAGGGGAGTATTTAAAACTTCGCTGGATAAACTTGTAACGCCTTCCACCGCGCCATCTGTAGAAGTTATTTTGCCCAAAGACCCGAACTGTGATTTACTCCTTCCCACGGAAGGCGGTACTGCTACATTATCATATAAGGTCAACAATCAATTGGATAATTCGGGTATAAAAAAAGTATCCTGGTCAGTTGAGGGAGCTTCACCTTCGCCAGGGGAGACGTCAGATAAAAATAAATTTACAGTGAGTATACCTAATCCCGCAGATGAAGTCACTGTATTCGTAGAGATAGAGTTTAATAATGGAATCAAAATAAGCGGACTGAAGAAATTTAATACAATTACTCAGGAAGATGCCCGGTTAAGAGGCATTGTCTGCGAATTGAAAAAAGAACGGCTAAAACCTAAACCCTGGTGGGAATGGGATCCTGCAAAATGGCGGTGGGACCCCAAAAGGAACATGGTAATAAGAATACCCTATACGCGGGCAGAGTTGATTCAAATAGAAAAGCAATCCCAATTATTTTTGCAACAGCTTAGAGAACAAATAAAAGGATTTAGATAAGAAATTTATTTCCCGGTCAAAAATACCGCATCACACAAAAAACATTGCAAAGAAATTTTTGTAAGGGGTAGGTATTACAGGAACCGGTCGGATTTTTTTTACATCTCAGCTTTCAACCAATCAGTAATATCCTTTAAAACCGCCGGTGATATTGTCTCATCAATTTTACCATACTCCATCGTTGAGCATAATTTACATTTCTGAAACAAATGATTTAAGCCTTCATATTCTTTTATCAGATAACCCTTGGATTTGCTTTTCTTCAGTGATGCTTCAATGCCCGCCAGGTTTGTTTTTGAGATTACCTGTACATCCTTACTGCCATTTATAGCAAATACTTTGCAGGTCAATTTTTCAATGTACTGTTGCGGTTCATAATTCAGGAAATATTTAAACCACGATGAGCTGAATGCTTCAACCATCGCATCAATATAAGCTGCTTTTCTCTCATCGTTCATAATGCCGGTGGTAGCAACAACAATATTTTTATTCGTTCTCTGCATCCAACCCTCTACTTGTGCACTCACCATTGTTTTAGCTGAATCTTTATTGTTGTTATTTTTCATCAGGTAAAGAATCGCGGAATAAAGTTCGAGGTAGCTTTTTAAGTATTCTTTAGAGAAACCCATTGATGTCAATATCGCTTCATTTTGCTCTATCAACAGTTCAGTTGTTGGCTTACCGGGCGCCGCCATTAATACAATAGCAGTTATATCCTTTCTTTTTGCGGCTAAAATGGGAGCTATCATACCACCTTCACTATGTCCGATTAACGCCAGCTTATTTTTATTTACTTCCTTCCTTCCAATTAAATAATCCAATCCAACGCTCACATCATCGCAAAAATCAAGCGTGGTTACCGATGCGTTCATTCCTGTTGTTTGTCCTACTCCTCTGTCATCTGCTCTCAGTACAACAAATCCATTTTTGGTTAATTGATCGGCAATGACTGCAAAGGGTTTGTGGCCAAAGATCTCTTCGTCCCTGTTCTGCTGCCCGCTTCCGGTAATTAAGACAACAGCAGGGAAAGGTCCTTTTCCAGAGGGAATTGTAATAGTCGCTCCATATTGAACAGACCCATCTTTATTTGAATAGACGATATCTTCACTTTTGTATGAAAAAGGTGGTATTGGAGTCTGTGGTCGTTGTACAGTTTCAACCTTTTCCACTTTTTTAAGCTCCAGGGGTGTACTGATGCCCTGTTTCCAACTGCCCGCAATCGTTGTGTCATTTCTGAGTTTGCCGGAATAGCTACCCTGGAAATCTTTAACGATGATCGTTAAGCTATCATTTTTAACGCTGACATCTTTACTCACTATTCCTTTAAGTCCCTGATCCGGCAAATCAATTACGGCTGTATAATTTTTACTTTCATCCTGTTTTATATAGAATACTATTCGTAGTTCAGTTCCAACATTCATTTTGCCAACCCAAATTCCGGTAAAACGAGTTTGACTGATTGAGATAAACGTGGTCAGAGACAGTATTACCGATAAAATATACTTTCTCATAAGCTTTCGTTTAACAGTAAAGAAGCTTGTTGCTATTAATACATGCAGCGGAAATTATTGCTTGTCTATTCACCGCTATTTTTAGCAAAGACCTTGTTCCTGGCCATAAGACAACCACCGATCACACCGGCCTTTTCTCCCAGTTTTGACATCTTTAGCTGGGAATCATTATTAACCAGGCTGAGAGAATATTTATTCAGGGCGCTTCTCAGGGGCAACCTGATATAATCGCCGGTTAGTGCCAGGGTGCCACCAAGTATTACTAATTCAGGATTAAAAAGGTTGATTAAAACGGCTACTCCTTTCCCGATCTTCTCACCAATTTGTGCAATCAGCTCAATCGAGAGCACATCATCGTTTTGCGCCGCTTCAATGATATCCTGCAATTTTATTGATTCTATATCATGGTCTTTGTGCAGCAATTGTGACGAAGAACCACTCCTGATCTTCTCCTTAAATATCCGCACCAGCGCATTGCCTGACGCTTCTGTTTCAAGGCAACCTTTTTTTCCGCAGTGACAAATGATCTCATTTGTAAAAAAGGGAATATGCCCGAACTCACCGCTGAAACCTGATTTTCCGTAATACACTTTCCCGTCAACAAGAATACCTAACCCTATACCATAGTCCATATTCACAAAAAGTACATTCCGCTCGTTGTTCACGTTCCCTAAATAAAACTCACCGTACGCCATGGCCCGGGAATCATTTTCAAGAAATGTTCGGATCCCAAGCCTTGTTTCAAAGATGGTGGCAAGGGGCTCTTCATGGAAATGAAAGAAGCTATAGCTATAACCGGTGGCATTGTTGATTCGCCCGGAAAGATTAACGCCTATCCCTAACACTTTATCCCGCCTTACAGGCGATTCATCCAGGAATGCTTCGATGATCTTAACCAATTCCTCAAACGAATCATTGGTGTTCTCCAGTTTGTAGGGAATATCTTCTTTGGTGGTCACCAGATTTTTTTTGAAATCCAGAAGCCCGATGTTGACCGAATAACGCTTTACGTCAACACCCAGAAAAAATGCGGATTCCGCTACCAGGCCATACATGCTTGCCCGCCTGCCGCCGGTTGAGTCTACTTTACCGTAATCTTTTATAAGTCCGTCCTGTATAAGCTCATTCACGAGGTTAATGATCTTGGGAGTGCTGATGTTAAGATGTTTATTCAGATCGGCTATAGTGGTGTTGCCAACTTCATCGAGGTATGAAATAATTGCCCTTTTCAGCGATTTGTTCTTATAGGCGACCCCTACGGCAACCTCATCCGAAAAAACTTCCAAAAGCAGTTTGGACATAAAACTTCTCTTTCGGTAAAAATCGGTAAAAGTTTTTATTACGGGAGGGAATAGATTTCCAACTAAATAAAAAAATTAAAAAAGTATTTGGTAGTTATTAAAATAATTGTAAAATTCGAGTATAAATCGCCTTGAATGAGTCAAACTGCTGCTGCGCCGGTCTTTTCCAACCAACTTTCAGGGTTTGCGGGTAGGTATAAAGACGAGCTCCTCCAAAACATCCTCCCATTTTGGCTCAAACATAGCCCGGATCATACCAACGGCGGCTATTTTACCTGCCTGAAAAGGGATGGAACTGTTTATGATACCGACAAATTCATGTGGCTGCAGGGGCGACAGGTTTGGTGCTTCAGCCATATGTATAACCATGTGGAACAACGGCAGGAATGGTTGGACCTGGCGCTACTTGGCGCGGGATTTATGCAAAAATTTGGGCGCGACAAAAAAGGGGCGTGGTATTTCTCACTTACAGCCGAAGGCAAACCACTCATAGAACCCTATAATATATTCAGCGATTGTTTCGCGGCCATGGCATTTGCTTCACTGGACAAATCAATACCCAGTGATATATATAAACAGATTGCACTTGACACTTTCAATAATATTTTAGAAAGACAACACAACTGGAAAGGCAGGTATAATAAAACACATCCGGGCACACGACCACTGAAAAACTTCAGCCTGCCCATGATCCTTTGCAACCTGTCTCTTGAACTCGAACACCTGATTGGCACCGCGCGTGTGAATGATCTGGCAGCTCAGGTAATACACGAGATACTGGAAATTTTCTACCAGCCACAAATGGGACTGATACTGGAAAATGTTCATCCCGATGGAAGCTTTTGTGATTCATTTGAAGGACGCCTGATCAATCCGGGTCATGCCATTGAAGCCACATGGTTTATAATGGACGTTGGTAAAAGAATGAACGATCAGTCCCTTATTCAAAAAGCTAAAAACCTTATGCTCGATACGCTGGAGTATGGGTGGGATAAACAACATGGTGGCCTGTTTTACTTTCTTGACGCAAAAGGTTCACCGCTTCAGCAATTGGAATGGGACCAAAAACTCTGGTGGGTTCATGCAGAGGCTTTGGTAGCACTGGCCAAAGGCTACAAATTTACCGGTGACGAACGTTGTGCCAGATGGTTTGAAAAATTACATGAGTATACGTGGAAACATTTCAGAGACCCGGAATATGGTGAATGGTTTGGTTATTTGAACCGGAGAGGAGAAGTGTTATCAGATCTCAAAGGCGGGAAATGGAAGGGTTGTTTTCATATTCCACGTGCGCTTTACCAGGTATGGAAAACACTGGATGACCCAAAATGAAAACAAGGAATTATCCTGGAGAAATCAAACGTTCCAGAACCGAAATAAACCGGTAATAATTGTATGATTCGCAATTTTCTGATCCTTTTAGTCAGCTTTTGCAACCTTTTCAGCCATTACTGCAATGCGCAAAAAACGCTTGTAACCGATGTTTTGGTAATAGGAGGCGGAACAGGTGGAACGGCTGCAGGCATTCAGAGTGCTAGGTCGGGAGCAAAAACAATTCTTGTAGAATCAGGACCCTGGCTTGGAGGAATGATTTCAGCCGCAGGTGTTTCTGCCATTGATGGAAATCACCGGCTCCCATCTGGTTTGTGGGCCGAGTTCAGAAGCCGCCTCTATCAGGTTTATGGTGGCTCCAAAGCTGTTGAAACAGGTTGGGTAAGCAACACATTATTTGAACCCCATGTGGCTGACAGCATTTTTAAATCCATGGCCTCAAAGGAAAGTTTACTGAATGTGCTTTTCCATTATTCATTTCAATCTGTTCAGCTGTCGGGCAGAAAAATTTCTTCAATCGGGTTCAGAAATGTAAAGACCGGCGAAAGCCTGAAAATACAAGCGCGGATTTTTATTGATGCAACAGAACTGGGCGATGTGATGAAAGCCGCAGGTGTACCCTATGATTTGGGAATGGAAGCAGGATCTCTGACCGGTGAATCAGTTGGTGTTGAACAATCAAACGATTTTGTGCAGGACCTTACATATGTAGCCACTCTAAAAGATTATGGCGCGGGCAGTGACCATACAATAGAGAAACCGGCAATGTATGATCCGGCAGAATTTGATGGCGCTTGCACAGATTACTACAACGACAAATCACGAAAAGCGCCTTCGGTGAATGCCAGGAAGATGTTAGAATACGGCAAGCTGCCGAAGAACAAATACATGATCAACTGGCCGATTTACGGCAATGATACATACCTGAATATTGTTGAAATGAATGAAGAGCAGCGAAGAGTGGAATTGGAAAAAGCCAAACAAACCACACTGCGTTTTGTGTATTTCATTCAGCACCAGCTTGGCTTTAAAAACCTTGGACTCGCAGATGATGAGTTCCCGACAACTGACCGGCTTGCGCTGATGCCCTATCACCGCGAAGGCAGGCGTGTGAAAGGGTTGGTGCGATTGACAATGCGTAACATAGCAGAGCCATTCACTTTTGGCGATCCGCTTTATCGCACAGGCATCTCCGTTGGCGATTATCCGATCGATCATCACCATAAGAAAAACCCATTGGCGCCCCAGCACCTCGAGTTCTATGCCATTCCATCTTTCAATGTTCCACTCGGTACACTCATTCCACAAAATTTTGATAACCTCATTATCGCAGAGAAAGGTATTTCGGTGAGTAATGTAGTAAATGGTACCACGCGCTTACAACCTTGTGTATTACTCACCGGTCAGGCCGCCGGAATGCTGGCGGCATTAAGCAGCCTTAAGGGCATTTTGCCACATAAAGTTCCGGTTCGCTCTGTTCAGCAGAACCTGTTGAAGGCAAAAGCGTACATCATGCCATATATAGATGTAACTCCTGAAAACCCGCACTTTGAAGCTGTTCAAAAAATAGGAGCAACCGGCATTTTAAAAGGGACCGGCGTCCCAAATAACTGGGCCAACCAAACCTGGTTCTATCCCGATTCATTGGTTAAAAGCAGTGATGTTGTTGCCGCCTTAAATGATTTTAAAAAAGGATCATATAAGACCACAACCATTTTTCTTTCTGTTGAAGAAGCAATTCAGCTGGCAGCGCAACTGAATAATGGTTGGATAAAAAAATCAACCGGAAAAGAATTGTCCGATCCCGCTCGTGTTGCAGAATCGAAATGGTCGGGCTGGGGATTGAAAGATTTTTCCTTAAGCCGAAACATAACCCGATTGGAGTTAGCTGTTTTACTTCAGCAAACAGCTGATCCTTTTTCTATGAAAGCCATTGACCACAGAGGATATCACAAAACAAGATAAAAAACCATCAAAACGATTGTTATGAAGAAAAAAGCAATTTGGTTGTGCTGGCTGCTTTGCCTGGTGTTTGGTAACGTATATGCCCAGCAGCAGGTGACAGGACGGATCACAGATGACCGTGGAAATGGTGTAGAGAGTGTTACGGTAACTGTTAAAGAATCCACTACAACCGTCATCACAAATGCGAATGGTGAGTTTACCATTCGTGCAGCAAACGGCCAGCGGCTTATCTTCTCATCAATTGGCTTCGCGGCTAAAGAGGTGGAAGTTACCGGCGGCCGCATCGATGTTTCACTGGACAGGTCAACCGGTGACCTTGGCGAAGTGCTTGTGGTTGGTTATGGTACGCAACGCCGTTCGGCCGTTACAAGCGCAGTAAGTGTTGTAAAAGGCGATCAGCTTACAAAGCGCCCGCTGGCATCAACCAGTATGGCTTTGCAGGGCTTTGCGCCTGGTGTTGTTGTGCAGCAAGGCTCTGGCCAGCCCGGGGCAGATGGAGGAAGTATTACTATTCGTGGTATCGGATCAATTACCGGAAGTACAGCTCCTCTGATAATTGTGGATGGAGTGGAAGGAGTGAGTATAAATGATATTGATCCCAATGTGATTGACAACATCACCGTCTTAAAAGATGCCGCGTCAACTGCAGTGTATGGCGTGAGGGGAACAAATGGTGTAATTCTGATTAAAACAAAAAGAGGACAGGCCGGAAAGATCGCTATGTCATTCAACAGCTTTGTCTCCAAACAAACACCAACTAATTTTCCTGAGTTGTTATCTGCTGTTGATAACATGCTGCTGAACAATGAAGCGGTAGCGAATACAGGATCAACGGTACTGCCATATTCACAAGCTACCATCGACCTGTATCGCAACACGGCTGCCGACAACCTCAACGTGTTCAATACGGATTGGGAAGACCTGATTTTCCAGAACAGCGGACTGTTGCAAAACCACAACATCATTGTCAACGGAGGTTCTGAGAAAGTAACCTTTCTCGCCTCCGGAACATATCTGACTCAAAAGGGC
>DASWTK010000295.1:0-4572 GCA_036402175.1 Chitinophagaceae bacterium
AGGAGTAGTGAACTGAGCACGATGTTGTGTCCAATGCGGCAATTCCGTTCTTATGAGGTCACCGGTCCTGATCTGTGCGATAACTTTCCCTTCCTGAGTTTCCAGCCGGATGGTGAGATTGGCTAATAATGGGAACGGACATTTTTCGGTAGGCCTGCAAAGATTCATTAGCCATACGCCGAATTCATAAATGGTATTTCCCTTGAATCCGCTCACCGGCGTTCTTAAAAATACGCCGGCATCCGGCGCGCCGTTCACCAGCATCATATTTCCTTCAACGTCTCCGGGTGTATGATCTTCGGTTATGGTGTGCCAGTCACCACTAAAACAAGCACTGGTAAATGATGCATACGAATAGTAGCCATCCCGCGGGCACGAAGTTTCCCTTCTGTCATAATTGGCAAGATAACCGGAGTTCAGATCCCGGATTTCTCCGGTTCCAAAATGTATGGTGATAAATGGTGGCTTAAAAGTACAGTTAGCAGGCTGAGCCTTAAGTTGAGTAACGTTATACAGTAGTACTGTTAAAATAAAAAGCTTCTTCACCATCCATAGGCTTTGTTCTTAAAGCTAATTACTTTTTTACTAATACGACGTACCGTTCAACCTCGCATATTTCAGTTCTTCATCCTCTACCCAGAATTCCCATTTGGGGTGCATCAACTCATCAGTTATGTGAACCCATTTGCCTCCATCGAGTGGCGCGAGCTGTTTTTTGATATAATTCTTTATTTCATCGAATTTATTACGGAAGCCGGCTCGCTGGCTTTCCATTTGTAGCAGGTCTTCATACGCCTTGTTAATGGCAACCACTTCTTCGTCTGAATAAACTTTGTCCGAATTGCGAAGGATCAGGTGATGATAATAACCTCGTTTTACTTTGATCTCTTTTTCCAACGCGTGCATTTGTTTGTCATGCTCAAATAATTCGCTGACCATTTTTTTCAACTCATTCATAAGAAAGGGGATAGGATTCAACAATAATTTCTATTGCTAATAACGATTTCAAAGCTGTTTTTGTATGCCAGCCCTGTCTTTCCCAAAATCAGAAAATGATTGTAAATAATTTAGGGAGAGATATACCGTATTTATCCTTACGCCATCCGCATTGTTCAGATTCAGGTACAGCGAACAGCAGGTTTTAAATGTTTGCAGACTCAAGCTGACCCTGATGCTTCAGTTCAACTTGCCCGTTCTCCAGCAGATTCTTCAGATTGGAAAGGCTCAACGCCAGATCGCGGCCAACGACTTTATCCATATCCATGAACAATAACATTATATTCATTGGATACTTCAATTTGCTGCTGAATCCCCATTTTACGCGGGTTTCATTTTCACTGATCGATTCCGTTAACATGAAGGATTTCGCCTGCCCGGAAAATGGCTTTATGAATCTGATATCCCAATCGATCCTTTTTCCTTTTTGTATAGAAGTGATCTTCTGCTCACCCTGGCCGGCATCTTTATTTCCATCCCATGCATACACGAAACCAACCGTACCATCAACTCCATGAAACTGCTTTTTCATGTTCGGATCCATCATGGCGTATTTTGAATAATGATCCTGATTCTTTAATTGTGAAACATACTCAAAAACCGTTTGCCTCGGTAATTGTATACTGATCTCTTTCAGTAAAAAATAGCTGTCTTTCGCAAAGAGTGCAAGAAGCAGGAAAAGCATAATAATTCCCGCCAGCACGAGTAAGATAGTTAGGAAAGTGTTCATGGTCCTTATTTTAATAGCTGATTGAATGGTACAAAGCTATTTCGATAAGAAACATTCAACCGGGGTTAATGCGGCATTCTAGGAAAGGTGATTGCGACAAAATCGTCATTTCCTGTAAGCCACCTTGTCGCCTACATGTGTCAATAAAACTTTGACATTCCTTATATTTTGCGGAGGTATGTTAGTGATGTCCTGTTCAAGAATTACGAAATCGGCAAGTTTGCCTGCTGCCAGTGAACCTTTACTATTTTCTTCGAATGATGCAAAGGCCGCGTTCCTTGTATAACATGCAAGCGCTTCGGTCACCGATATTTTTTGCTCAGGAACCCAGCCATCCGGATTCTTTTCGTCGAGCGTACGCCTGGTAACCGAGGCATAGATTCCTTCAAGCGGAGTTGCCGGAGCAACAAACCAATCGCTGCCAAAACAAAGCCTTGCTTTTGCGTCGAGCAGCGAACGAAAAGCATAGGTGGTCCTGATGCGATCGGCCCCGATTATTTTCTCGGCCCATCTTCCATCATCAATAGCGTGATAAGGCTGCATGCTGGGAATAACATTCAACTCATGAAATCTTGATATGTCGTCAGGAGCAATATGTTGCGCATGTTCAATTCTGAATCTTCGGTCGCGCGGACCATTTTCCCTGCTTACACGCTCGTATATGTTGAGCAGGCTGTGAATTGCCTTGTCGCCAATAGCATGAACCATGAGATGGAGGCCGGCACTGTCTGCCGATTTTATTCTTTCATATAATACCTTCTCCTCAATCAGAAAAAATCCTGAATCCTTCGGGTTATCCTTAAATGGTTTGAAGAACGACGCGGTATGTGAACCAAGCGAACCATCAACAAATTCCTTTAAACCCCCGAAGCGAAGCCAATTGTCGCCGCGTCCGTTATTTCTGATCTTTTCTGAAAGTGCACGCCAGTTGCTCATCGCCATGCCAGCATAAATTCTTGTTTTAAGTTTACCTGCCGAATGAAATCGTTCAAAAAGCGCATGAAAGCCACTCATGTTATGAACAGAAGTCACACCCTTTTCAGCCACGTAATTCATTGCAGCGTTTAACGCGTTTTCTTCCTGTTCGGCTGTAGGAGGCGGAACCTTGCTGCCAATCAGCTCCATTGCATTATCCTTGAATATGCCCGTGATCTCTCCATCTTTACTTCTTGTGATCGTTCCTCCCGGAACATCCTTTACCTGTTTATTAATCTTCGCTTCTGCAAGCGCCTTTGAATTGGCAAGGCACATATGACCATCAAGACGGTTTATCCAAACCGGGTTATCGCGGGTTACAGAGTCGATCCAGAACCTGGATGGAAGCTCTCCGCCCCAGTTCTCATGATCCCAATCGCCCGACGTTATCCATTCACCCGGCTTCAGCGTTTTTGCATAAGCCGCAATCCGGCTGATGAACTCTTCCGGTGTTTTTGCATCACGCAGTTGAACGGATGACAATGCCAGTCCGCCTTCAATAAAATGCGTATGCGTATCAATGAATCCCGGCACAATGATGTTCACACTATCAAGTTCCACCACTTCAGTTTTTTCACCGATCCATTTTCTCAGGTCATTTTCATTACCAACAAACGCGATCGTATCAGCAATCACAGCTATGCCTTCTGCCCACTCATTGGTTTCATTTCCTGTCCAGGTCTTACCGATAAATACCTTATCAGCAAAATGATGATCATCGTTACAGGAGATCAGCAGTAAGAGGAGAGGGGCTAACAGAATTAGTTTCATGTTGAATGCGTTGTTTTCAAATATAATTTTAATCCCGCGCATAATGATGAATGGCAGTTCAATACAAAGAAAAAGGCTGCCTCATATGAGACAGCCTGCATAGAAACTAACTTAAAGATATTCTATGGATTCTGTGCGGAGTTAGGATTTGCCTGTAACTCCGCAATAGGAATTGCAAACACCCAACGGTTATCTCCTGCGGGAACCTGCATTACACCACCAACTGAAGCAGACACAAAATTCGGAACCACAGTTCTGTCCAGTGGCAGATTCAATCTCTTCAGATCATAGAACCTGAATCCTTCACCCCAAAACTCAACTCTTCTTTGAACCAGGATCTCGTCAATCAATGCCTGCCCGGTATTTGAGCTTAATGTATAATTCGCATCCCTGTTTTTTGCCAGTGTGAACAATGCATTCTTCGCGTCGGTTTCTTTTCCGGGAATTCTTGCATATGCTTCGGCCATGATCAGATACATCTCTGCCAGGCGGATGTATGGAACGTCACCAATGGTTGGCAACGCCCTTGTTTTGAACTTCCTGCTCATGTAAGGTTCTCTGATATAGGTTGTCAACGGTAAAGGGAAGTTTGCAGCCGTTGGTGCTGGCTCCCACATTTTTTTCCTCACGTCCGTTGTCGTGATCAGGCTATACAATGCAGAGTTGATGCGCTTGGGACGGCTTCTGATGTAAGTAGTATTTCCATCCCAGGAAATCTGCGCATGATATGAACCGAAAGTATCGCCCTGGTCGTCTTGTATGAATGCGCCCCAGATCCACTCAGGATTTGAAATATTATTAAAGCCTTCCTGGTATTGGGCATTCGACATCAGTGAATAGGTGCTAGCTGTTGTTACCTGTTTTGCAAGGTCGGCGGCAGTTGCCCAATCACCCTTTGTTAACGCAACCCTTGCCTTGATCGCTTTTGCGGCGTTTAAGCTCAGGTGCGATTTATTTGGAGCAGCAGAAGCTGATGCAAACAATGTAAGCGCTTCATCCAGGTCTTTGATGATCTGCGCATAGTTTTCCTCAACTGTTAACCTGGGCAGCTTCAGATCTGTAGCACTGAGCGGCATAGATACACCAGGCTGACTGTTTGT
>DASWTK010000296.1:0-32948 GCA_036402175.1 Chitinophagaceae bacterium
TCGCTACTTTACCTTTGAGGGAGTTCATACAGCGTTGGTTTGTAAGTATGAGTAATATTAAGTGTATTTATCAGCCCTGAAGTTTTTTGACCATTTTAAGATTTCAAATTTTACAGGCTTTTTTTAAACGCATCAATGGTCTATGCGGTTTCCATTAAAGATCTTCTAAAGATTTAGCTCCGGTAACGTTACCGGTAACGCTGCCGGTATTTCCGTAACTTTCTTTGTCATAGCTTTATAACCGCATGATTGGCCACATGAATAAACCTCCCACCATCAAGGATATTGCAAAGCAATTGAACGTATCCATTTCCACCGTGTCACGCGCAATGCGCAATGCACCGGATGTTAACATTGAAACACGCAAGGCGGTAATGGCGCTCTCAGAGCAATTGAATTATCAACCAAACAGGCTTGCCTTAAGCCTGAAGCAGAAACAAACACACACCATTGGCGTAATTGTTCCAAACCTCGATTATGTGCTTGCAACCATGGTGAGGGGAATTGATGAAGTGGCGCTGGAAGCAGGATATACTGTGATGGTTTGCCAGAGCAATGAATCTTTTGGTCGCGAGATAGTCAATACAAGACGATTGCTCGACAGCCTGGTTGATGGGTTCATTATTTCTGTTTCCAGTGAAACAAAGGTGTTCGACCATTTCAAAAAAATACAGGAAAAGCAAATGCCGATTGTGCTGTTCGATCGTGTTCCCGCAGATCTCAAGGCGCCTTCAGTGATTTTAGATAATATGGATGGCGGCTATCAGGCAACGGAGCATCTGCTGGAACAGGGGTACAAACGAATCGCGATCCTGGCCGGTCCGAAAAATCTTGGTATCAGTAATAGCAGAATGGAAGGATACCTGAATGCATTGAAGAAATACAAAGTAAAACCAGACCCGCACCTCATAATTCATTGCGATTTCAATCAGCATTACGCGTACCTGGCCACGCAGGAATTATTAAATATGAAGAAGAGGCCGGATGCGATATTCACCATCAGCGACCGCATGGCAATTGGCGCCATGCTGGCCATTAAGGAAAAAGGATTAAAGATGCCGCAGGATATCGGTCTTGTTGGATTCAACAATGAACCCGTTGTTAATCTTGTTACACCAGGAATTTCAAGTGTGGAGCAGCCTGCTTTTGAACTGGGAAAGATGGCGGCAAAGCTGTTCATTCAAACGCTGCACAATAATGATGACATGAGCGAAGTGGAGGAAGTACTTAAACCCAAATTATTTATCAGGGAGTCTTCACAGCGAATGCTACCCAAAAACGGCCGTTTAAGATGAAAATGATCAGCAGGTTACTTTTGATAATTGTATTCCCTTCGTTGTTTATAGCCGAATCGATCGCAACCGAAATTCCCGTAAAAGACATATCGGAATTAAACAAGGCAAATGCGCAGGCTAAGCCGGGCGACGTGATCATACTTCAGAACGGAGAATGGAAAGATGTTCGGATTGCGCTTAGTTGTTCAGGCACTTCAGACAAACCAATCACCTTTAAGGCGCAGAATGCTGGCAAGGTTTTAATAACCGGGCTTTCATTTTTAAAGCTCGGAGGTAATTATATAATTGTTGACGGACTTTACTTCACCCGTGGATATGCCGGCAATGACGCTGTGATAGATTTCAGGATAAACAAAAATCAGTTAGCGAACAACTGCCGGGTAACCAATTGTGTGGTTGATGATTTTAACAATCCGCGGCGAATGGATGAAAATTACTGGGTGTCGTTTTACGGCAGGAACAACAGGTTGGATCATTGCAACTTCGTGAATAAAAAAAATATCGGCGTATTGCTGGCTGTTATCCTGGATGATGACAGAAGCAGGGAGAACTTTCATTCCATTGATCATAATTATTTCGGCCTGCGCATACCCCTGGCTTCGAATGGTGGTGAAATCATTCGGGTGGGCGTTTCCCAGCATTGCCAGTTCAATTCAAATACCAGCATAACGGATAATTTCTTTGAGAAATGCGACGGAGAGACCGAAATTGTTTCCATCAAGTCGGGCAGCAATGTTGTAAAGAATAATGTTTTCAAAGAATGCCAGGGAAGTGTGGTGTTACGTCACGGCGACAACAACACTGTAGCGAATAACATTTTCCTGGGCAATAATAAGGAAGGAACAGGTGGCGTGCGTGTTAT
The DNA here is from genome assembly GCA_036402175.1 of Chitinophagaceae bacterium. GTDB lineage: Bacteria > Bacteroidota > Bacteroidia > Chitinophagales > Chitinophagaceae > DASPKM01. The sequence goes on from DASWTK010000296.1 coordinate 2,158, forward strand.
CAACCGCGGACAGTGGGTAGTGAACAATTTGTTTTATCAATGCCGGGGTGTCGATTTCAGATCTCCATTGGCAATTATGAATGGTGTGCCTAACTCACCGGCCCACAGATATGTGCAGGTGACTGAATCTGTGATTGCCAATAACACATTTTACGAATGCGCGCCTGTCACTTTTTGCGAAGGCAGTGATAAGGAAAGAAGTGTACCCCCGGCGCATGTATTTGTATTGAACAATATATTTTATAATGAAAAGGACAGTGTGATCTATAAAGTTTATGACGATATCAGCGGCTTTACAATCGCGGGTAATAACGTCAGCAGGCCCGCAAAGCAGAAGGTCGGAAAGGGCTTCGAAAGAAGCTTGTTCAGCACTCAGAAAAGCAACCCCATAGTTATTCCGGCAACAATTACGAATTCAACCACCTTAATTTCCGATTCTCTGCAGGAAGCTGCAAAAAAAAGACTGGGACGTACATTGCCCGCGAAACCTGGTTTTGCTAATCTGAAGCTAGCGTTAGACATATACAAAAACGCAACCTCATTATCGGGTTCAGGTTGGATAGCAAAAGCCGGAATGGGGATCCTGGAGAATTATGTGGTTGCTGACTGCGCGAATGCAGAGGAAATAAACAAGGTACTTGCAGGAAACAGGCCTGCAATCATACGGCTGATCAGTACAAGTTATCACCTCGACAAACCTTTTGCTATCGGAAATAATGTGACCATCCGATCAAATGCAAACAGGCTGATAAACTTGAGCTCAGAGAAACTTCAGAGCGCATTTATTATTCAGGGAAATGGCAAGCTTAAACTTGAAGGTCTGAATATAACTGCAAATGGAATTCAGGCCATGAACTTCATTTCTAATGATACTTCTGGTAAAAGCGACCACTATAACCTGGTTATAGAAAAATGCAAGATTGAAAATCTCAAAGCTTCTGCAGGTTGCCGATCGCTTTTCTATGCTTATAAATCGATGGTGGCAGATAGTATTGTACTGCGTGGAAATATTTTCCTCAACAACCAGGTTGATGTAATTGTGATGAATGAAGAGAAAGACGATAAAGGTTATTACAATGCCGAAAGAATTGTTCTGGAAAATAATAGTTTCCAAAACGGGCAGGGGGGATTGCTGAACGTCTATCGCGGAGGAAATGATGAAAGTACTTTGGGACCACAACTGTTTGTAAGTAAGAATAATTTTTCTGATTACAATGGGGACTCTTCATTTATATCATTGACAGGAGTGCAAAAAACTCAGATAACAAATAATACATTCCGCAATTGCTTCAAAGGGAAGCCGCTTATTGCCTATAAAGACATTGTAAGAGCAGATCATTTATTGCAGAAGAATATTTTTTCCGGATCGGGTGAGGTGAGGAAGAATAAGTTTGTAAGGGAGAGAAGTAATTAATTTACCCTTCAGGCTTTTGGGGATCGTAACATTCTCTGTTCCCTTGAAAGGATGTTCATCATTTTTCCAGAAAACAATTATCCTGAATGATATAAAAATTGAGAAAACTTGTTACTTTTATTAAAACCTCACGTTGTTTATGCGAACCCTTATCCTGATTATAATTTTTATTTGCATGTCTAAGCTTTCCGAGGCCCAGGCACTCGAAGATTCTATCGCAAAAACACTCTGTTCCCAGATCAATGCGGTAGACCTTGATAGCTTGACAACAGTTCAAAAAAAGAAATTCCTTACATTATGTATGGCTAAGTGCTTCCAGCTCCACAAGGATCAGATCATAAATGATCCGAGATTTGCCGGCTTGTCAGATTATGATACCGGAAAACGTTTCGGACAGATAGTGGGCAAAAATGTTGTATTCATTTTAAACAAAAGCTGCCCCAAATACAGGTTACATTTTCAATGATCACTTATTGTGCTTTTTAAGCAACGCGGCTTTGACTGCCGGATCGCTCAATGCATCATTGATCTCTGTTTCCTTTAGCAAATAATGCTTTTTATCATCTATTGTGATCTTTTTCAATGAAGGATGTTTCAGAAAGTACAGGTTATTTCCTTCAGTAAGCTTTGACTCTTCAAACACAAGTTCTTCCAGCGATGGTAAAACTGCGATTATGTTTTCCAGTGATTTAATCTCTCCTACTGAATTCAAATCAAGCCGTTTTACCTTATCAAATATCTTTATGGAATCGAAATTGATCTTATTGCAAGACCAGATCTTTAATTCTTTAACTGGTAAGCTTGTTATCCCGGGGATAGAGAGATCTGTTATTGCTTTATCATATCCAAGGGTTAATTTCCTGAGCTTATTCAGTTTTTCCAGTCCCTGCAAGCTCTTAACGTTTGTATAATGCAGCGCTAATACTTCAAGGTTGATCATGCCCGCCAATTCAGCAAGATCTGAACGTTTTGGCTTGTAATCCATCAGTGTCATTTCGGCGATGGATTGTGAGCTAAAAAGATTATAAATTTTCTTAGACCAAAAACCCTCAAACCTTTTTAAAGCCGGAAGTTTTGCAAAATCGATCTCAGTTTTATCGGAATCCGAAGTGATCCTGAGATATTCAAGTGTGTCCTGTGAATAAAGGCCGGAATAGTCCTCTATGATTGCTGGATTAATAATAAGTTTACGGGCTTTTATCTTGCTCAAAACTCCGAGATTCTTTTCATTATAACCCTGACTACTATAAACGAACCCAAGCGTTGCGTTACCGAAATCGGTTTCATTAAAAATCTTTACGCATTTATCCAGGTGGCTGGAAGAAAATACCATCAATTCACCCTCGTCACCTGTAACATATAAAATCCCGTTTTCAATTCTTTCATCCTGCATAAAAATCATCTCTGTTTAGGTGGTACTGCTGTTGCTGTTTTGCCTATTGTCTGTTCATAAACCTCGGTTACTTTCTTTTTCAAGTCTTCGCTTAATCCGGAAAATATTTTTTTCCCAGGTGAATGTATTTTATTTAATAGTTCCTTATCAAAACTCATACCCTTATCCAGCGCTCTTTGAATCATTATGTACTCATACACAAAAGAAGTCTGTTCAAGCGTTAATCCACCGATTGGTTTATCTACCCTCCACCATTCTCCATCGCCTTCTGCTTTCTTGGTTTTATCACTAAGTGATTTTTGTGCGCGCTTTAATGGACCTTTTCCAATGTAAAGCTGTCCATCTTTTGTAGCGATCCTGTAGAATCCATATTCCCTAATTTTACAACCGGGTCCAATTGAATTGTGTACAACAATTTTGTTGTTCCCAATAATGTATGTATGAAACCCTGTTACTTCAAAGTTATAAACATTTACAGATTGAACGCGCTTTTGGATGGATGCAATTGGCAAATATGCGCTCTCATTTGTGAGTAACGAATCTGCAGCATTCAGATCTCTGGCATTTACCCAGCCTCTCTGCGTGAGGAAAGGATGATCGAAGGTTGTTTTTATAGTTTCGCCTTTAAGCCCAATATGATATATCGTGTCTGCAACCAGGCGGTATCTGTCGTGGATCTTTTTAGCTTGGTAAATCCTGAGTGTATCGTTATACGATAGTACAAGATCGCCATCCTTAAGATCTTTAATAAAGCGGTACCCATCCGGTGTCAAAACCTTTGTATCTTCTGTAAGGCAACCACACGGATTAGAAGTAAGCTTGTTGAGAATCGGGATCTTTGCCAGGAGATTCTGCATCCGCTTCCAGGCCGGAAACTTTTTAGCGTAACCCAGGAACTTATTCAACGCTCCGCCTCCCAGCATGCCGCCTATAAATTCTCCACCAATATATCCCAGTTCATACCGTCCCTGTTCATTTCCTGCCATGATGTTCTTTGCCTTCTGCCTGTAATCATCTGCGATCATTTTGGCAAACCCGATCGGATCACTGGCAGCCATCTTAAATGCATCGATCAACTCATTTCTGAACGACTTGTCAAATGCAAAGTCCCATAGCATTTCAAAGGTCCCGAGCCCAATGCCATCATACATTCCATCTATAAAACCAGCAGTGGTCGGCTCCAGCTTAATGCCTAAATAATCATCCAGCCATTTTGAAGGCTCTGCCCCTTCGAGGTCAATAAAGGCGATCGGATTATTTGCAGCATACTGGTATGGTGTTAGCCAGGAGAACGACTGTGCCTTCGGATCAACAGACATGAACCGTGCTACACGCGGATCATACACCCTGAGACCATAATCTATCTGGTTGCCTTCACCTTTGATCTCGTTATCTTCTTCTTTTCCATTGAATCCATACCTGTAATTTCCTGGCTGATAAGTTCGTCCCGGCATCAGCATACCGAATGGATAATAGTCATTAGCAGCAATCACTTCGGCCTCACCCGATATTTTCTTGTCGCTGATCACCATCATTACCGTGCCAAGATGATTAACCAGCTCATACTGCTTATTGCCAATAACTCCCCAGACATTTGTTCCATTCTGCGAGTTGACATCTATGTTCGGAGTCCACATCCCCAGCCTTCTGCTGCTGTACATGTGTTGTTCTTTCCACCACATCCCTGAAGTGCCATTGTGTTTATCGCTATAAACCGCAATAGAATTTCCCTGCGCATCCCGTATGTACCAGGTTGTCGTAGGATCGCTGCCAACAGTAAGAATCTTCTTAACCCTATTTCCTGCCGGGTCATAGAAATAATCAGTAGTTGTGATCACACCTGTTACAGCATTTGTTTTTCGTATCTGGCTGATCTTTCCATATGCATTCCACCTGATCTCATCAAGATTCTCTTTAAAATCTTTGACAAGGTTGCCCAGTTTGTCATACAGGTAATTATCGTTAGGCTGGTTATCCAGATCTTCTGTCTGGTTGACCGCCGTGGAATAATTGCCGTCATAACCCGGATTATCATTAATATGGCGAAGCCTGTTGCTTATTTTATAAACACGACCTGTTACCGGATCGGTTGCAGTAGGATAAACATAATTCAGGTCATCCATTTCAAAGGGCCTTGATGCAACACCTTCTCCATTTCTGACATAAGTATTAATGTTTCCATTGGCGTCGTAAGTAATACTCTCGCGATATGATTGTGTATGGCTTGGGCCGTTCCAGTTGGTGGTTGTACTGGTGAGATTGTGCATCCTGAATTCCTTGAGCCTGCTTAACTGGTCGTACTTATAAGTATAACCGACAGGATCACTATTACGGAATTTATTGATCGCAAGTGTGATATTCGATATATTGCCATTGTACAAATTATGGCCCGATACATCGCCTGCCTGCGGAATATAATTCATCGAAACTGCAGGAACACCATCAATCGGTTGATAGTCGCCCTGGTAATAGCCAATTGTATATGCGAGTACATCTTTGCTGAAATTACCATGACCCGAACCGGCGTTTCCATCCTGTCCGATTTCAGTTGTAATGTTAAGCTGACTTCCATTTAGTGCTTTTGGCCAACCCTGTAATGTGTATGCATAATCCAGTCCCTGCACCTGACTGTTGCCTAATTCCGTTCTTGCAAGCGGACCATGCAGATAATAGCTAAAATTTGCATCCAGCTGTTTGTATGCTGTCGGAATAGTTTTTCTTCCCACCACCTGAGTGCCCGTATATGCATTGATAAGCTTGTTGTCCGCATCATATTCATAGGCATAATAGAACTGATCATTCGCACCATCCTGATATCTGACGAAACTTGTTTTGCCACTTGCCAGGTCAAATTCATATTCAAGCTTTTTCAGTCCAATACCCTGAACCTGCTGCCAGACAGTCTTTGCATTTCCTGAAATATCATAACTGTAATAAGCAGCATGAACAACAGGCCCGCCTGCATTTTCGCGTAAGAAAGCTGCGCTTATTCGTTTGCGTAAATTCTCCTGGAATAATCCGGTCTGAACTCCTGGAGCTGCTGCCGGAAGTTTGTCATAAACCGTTTCGGTTATCTGAATATTATTTCCGTTCGAATAAAAGTCATTGATCTTTGCAGTTTCCAGAAAACCGGGTGATGGCATTCCGGCTGTATAGTTCAGTTTCTCGCCCGCTTCAGTCCTTCTGCTTTCTGTATCATATTTATTATAACTGAATCTTCCAGGATTTACATTATTATGAGGTGATCTTTGCTCTTCATTTTGTGAAGCGATCATTCTGCCAAGTCGGTCATACCAGAAGTAAGTAGTACCACCATCAGGTGATTTTGCCTGCACCGCCTGATCAGTGCTGTTATAGGCATAGGTTGTGGCAAGGCTGTGTAAAGGATAAACCGGAACGTATTGTGTTTCTACCGTACTGTTCGAAGCAATTGTTGTAGGATCACCTGCCGCAGGAGTATTGAATCTTGCCCAATGCAGGAGCTGTGGATTCAGCCCTGGCTGATAAGCCGGATTGATTACAAGACAGGCTTCACCTGCATTGGCCGATATCTCTGCTACTGTCAGCTGGCGTTGGTAAATACGTAAGTGTTTAAGGTTCGCCAGATTTTCAGGTAGCGGGTTGCCAGGAATTACTGACCAAGAACAATCCGCCGGTGGATTCCCAGCTAATACAGGCACTGCAGTTCCATTGACATATATCTGAAGAGCAGCAGTACTTAATTGACTTCCCTGAACAACAACATGCAGCCATGGATGCAGCGGTTGCAAGCTCGACACATCTACAGAAATATGGTTTGAAAGTGTAAAAACATAATTCCCCGGGGCCGGTTGGGTAACTGCATATATATCCGTGGTCAGTTTATTTCCACTCAGGCAAGTATGGAACATATACAGATTGTCCGGTGTGACAGCCAATGTCTGACTGCTTGTGGACGCGTTCTTATAGATCCACATTTCTATAGCCCTGTTACCGTTAAACGAGAACGCGTTCGATAGTTGCTGAAGAGCAAAATTTTTATCGGTATTACCGAGTGGACCGTTGTATGTACAATCAGCAGAAGTGAACTCCCGCGCCGCGGTCACCTTATTCATCTCGGCATCGGTAAGGAAGTTTACACCTTCAGGTGGTACTGTTCGCACCAGGTTACCCGCCTGATCATAATAATATAAAGTATAATGATATATCTGTTGTTCGGCCGTCAGGCGTGCATTTGCTTTGGCTTTGGAACATGCGTTCACATAATTCACTCTGAATTTTCGCTTCTCTTCTATTATATATGCTTCATATTCTCTCCGGCCACTGATTATCGCAGAGGCTACAAGGTCCTTTAAACAAGCATAGGGGTCAACTTCAACACTGACAAAAGGAGGTTGATTGCAAAGTATGGCCAAAGGATTCGTTGCCAATTCCGTTTCATATGCCAGATAACGATGATAGGCCATCGAAAATCCCCAACGGTGATTAAGGTAATTCGAAAGAACATCTTCATAGTTCGCATGTGTGGTGCTGAGGGTTCCACCCATCTCTGATGCAAGCGCAGCTTTGGCAGCATCAAATTCATTTTTAGTGATACAGCCTGTTGCCCCCGGCTCAAGGAACACTGGCAACGGCATATCCTCTTCGAGCAGATAACGGCAATTATCACACGATTTTAATATCATGTTTAATTGCGCTAATGTCAGGTTCATGGCATTGCCATACTTGTTCACCAGGTACTGGTGCAGGCTTATTCCCGGCTGCTCGTTCTGGTGTTGGGTACGTATCTGCTGCAGTTTTACACACAGATTTGCATCTGTACTTGCGATCATTTTTTCAACTGATTGCTGTTTCGGCGCATATGGATGCGGCTCGTCCAGCAACCACGGATTGCACGTCATGCTAAGCTGGCTCAAGCCAAGCACAGTCATGATTGCCTGCTTGAAAGAAGAAAGGTTAGAAGCCGTTACTTCACCCGGCCTTGTTGTACTGGCGCCGTAAGGATGATCTATGTCGCCACCTTTCATGCACACTTCAATCAATCTGGCCTTCAAAAGATCTTTTGTTGCCTGAGAATATGGAGTAAGGCATTCTGCAAGATCCTGCATCCACTGTGTTGCATGTGATTCACAATTTGTTTGTATCTGCGAAAGCAACAATGCACTGTTTTCGTCATTCATGTCCTGCATTTCCTGAGTGGTTACCCCGAAATTGAATGAAACCTCAGGGAACCGGGATTTCTTATCCTTGAAGATGTCAGGGCAGGGATTTGGCGGCGGCGCGCATTCGCCATCGATCAGTCCGCACGCAGCTACTGTCGGAAAACGATCAAGCGTGTTCTGATCGATGCACACGTATTGAACATCATTTCCATAATCAAAATAAAGAGTTGTATACAGGTAAGTCCCTTCATCGCCGTACAATAGAATATTAACATTAGCAGATTGCCCTTCACATAAACTTACCTGGTTTGCAGGACGCACCTGATAATATGCACCCTGATAGTTGTAATCACAGCCATAACTGTAATAAGTCATTTCAAATTCAGTGTCACATTCTATCGGGGGAAGCATTGCGCCCGATTTATCGGTCGATCTGCTTATCAGTTTTCCTTTGATCAGTGCAGGCTTGCTGGTCTTCTGTGCGGGTACCGGCCGGAATCTCGCTACCCATACGTTTCGCAGATGAACAAATGAACTATCGCCTGTACGCAGGGAGAATGCGCGACTGAACTCAAATTGTGCAAATCCGGGATTTGATCTTGGGCTGGTAAGTTTATTCCCTTTTGTTTCCCAATCCTTTATTTCTGTTGGTGTTGCCTTTAGAACCAGGTAGATAGCGTTATCTGTGTAACCTGCAAGTAACCTTGCCTGTTTTTTACCGGATTTTGCAATCTTTGCTGTTTCGTCTTTCAGCTTTTTCCATTCAGCAACAGCATTGGCACCTATAGGAAGGTTTGCAGCCAGTGCCTTTTCAGGAGTGAAAGGCTGTTTGCAATACTCACAATATCCATAAGAAGTACAAATGACGATCCATACATTGGTATAAGTCTGAGAAGGAACGCCATTTACGTAGAACACAACACAATCTGCCCAGTCGAGATAAGAATTTTTCCCATAACAATACCAGTAAGGATCCGGTGGACAACAGGGATCTCCGCCTATCACATAGTAATCCTCAGTATAAGACCCATTCTGCCATACAAAATGATCTACTCCGGCCTGGTAACTTACATAATACTCCATAGGCCAGTCACACCCACCCGTGGACGGAGGACAATACAATACTGTTGCATTATAATACACTGTGGTTACACCATAAAGTGTAACCTTAAAGCAAGGGAACCAATCGCGTGTGGGATTTGTACAATATCCTGTTGAAGGGTAATATCCAGGCTGGGTGTTAGGGTAAACCACATAGATACCTCCATCGCTCATCTGAAATTCATTGGTGCCCAACTGGAAGTCCGGAATAATAATATTCTCTCCGGCACTACACGTATTGCAATCAGTAATTCCTGCATTATAAAAAGAGAATGGAGTTGAATTGCCGTTAACATATACTTTCAGGCATGGATAATAAACAGGAGCAGGATATCCTGAGCATTCAGGAGTAGCGCCACCGCCATTACTCAATCTTATATAATAATACCTGCCGTTTGCATAGAACTTATATTGCCCCATTTGCATCTCCATGCCATTCACCACATATGCATTGGCACACTGATCCTGTGAACAGGTGATCACCCATACATTGAAATATTGAATTGGAATGGCGGAACCGGGCATATACACTTTGTAGCAATTATAAAATTGCATGCTAACCGTTCCATTAGTGCAGTATATACTGCCATTAGGTGGCTGGTTCAACTGGCCTTGTACAATTGTGTAGGTAACCAGCATGCCGGTAGTGGTGTTCGTTTCCTGGAACTTGTTGCCCGATAATTGTTGCGCACCAGGCAACAGATTCAATTGCCCACCCGTACCGAAAGCGCATGACCCGGTACTGCTTGCAGAACCTGAACAGGTAACAGTTTTTACTTTAATTGATCCGACGTTTACATTTAATGGAACACAGAACAATTTCTCCGACTCGCCAATTGCAAAATTGAATGTCGTTGTAAGTCCGAGGGAATTATATTCAGAGGGATAATAAAGAATTACAGTTGTTGCTCTTCTGACTGCTCCACGGCCGTGAGACAGCCTTATTTGCTTTTGTCCCGGGCAAGGCGGTGTTGCCTGCGGATCCACTATAACAGCTTCTACAAAAAAGTCTTTGGGAGTAGGACAGTTCCCAGGCATCACGTAAGGAGTACCAACCTGACACGCATTGGCGCATTCGCCATTGTTTCTTGCCTGGATATAATATTTTTCCTTAAGCTGGAAATAAAATTCTTTGTAAGAATTCCATTCCTTATCAGGTACCCGGCAGCTGGCAACCGGACTACAGTTATTCCAGCTATTACCAGTACCGCTATTTGTGTTACCATCTGGGTCGATGCAGTACAATAAATAATCAACAACATGAGTGAGTCCTTTCACATTTGCAGCGGGTTCAGTGATCTTCATTATTCTGGTGCTGAACTGCTGCAGGTCGGCCTGCATTTCTGAGTAATATGCATTTCCCGGGTTCCCGGGCTTGAAGAAGGGATCTGCGGGCAATAACCATGCAGGCACGCCGGGTTGATAAGTTAAACCGGTACTTCCCGGAATATTCGGAATATCAGATGCTTTCTTTATGAATTCGGTTACCTGATCATCCCATTTAATGTATGAGCTGTAATTATTGCAGAAATCGAGTTTACATTTTTCAGGATGGTATTTCAGGAACTTCTGCGCCCATTCTTCATCCCAGAACTGCACCAGCATTTCCAACGTGAATGATGCGTCATAAGGTGATGTTTCAGTTCCATCTGCAAGTGTGATGAGCTCCGCATCGTAGGTTGGATTACCGGGCGACAATACCGGAAATTCAACACGCCAGTATTTAAACAATACATTAATTTCCTGTTCAAGCGGAATAAAAGGGTTCAGGTCGAACAATGAATACTGCCCTCCCGGTGACACATCATCCAGCATCTGCTTCTCGAATCTTGCACAAGGCGAAAGCATACAATCCGCTTTGAGTGCAAGGCAGTGGGCGCGGAGGGTATTATACAGCCCGTTGATCCACGCGTCAAGTTCAGCTTCCCTGCCTGCAAAACCGGAGCCATACTCAGTAAGCTTACCTTTAATAGCCTGCATAAAATCAGCAGAAGACCCCAATGCAGTTTCGCAGGTACGGCATTCGCTGAAGCAGCCCATGAAATCGGTCGCCTGCAGATATTGAAGTACAAAATCAAATTCGGTCAGTAAACTGCCGTTCTGCTGCCTTGTTTGTATATAAGATTCGGTGTAGCTCTCAATTACATTCTTGCTCAGGGCAAACTCAAACGTTATATAATATTCACCTACTTCCGGAAAATTGACAGTCAGATTTCCCTGCTGTAATCCGGTATTACCACAATCAGATTGCTGCGATCCGATCTGTACCGGAATTGTAGTAGTGTAAACAGGAACATTGCAGTCGTTCTTCACCGTGACTGTTAAATCGTAATAGCAATTACTGCAGATCTGGAAATTACTTCCCTGGTAGGTATAGACCAGTTTCTGAACGTCGTAAGCAATGGACACATCTCCTTTGATAGAAGCGAGATATGTAGAAGTGGCTTTCAATGTAAGAGCGGAAGCATCGAACTTAAATTGCCTTGGCTGTAAAACCGGTATAGTCCTGATCGTTTTATTGGGTAGGCCTGCCAATGGATCTGCATTCGGCGAATTTGCGCCAGTGAGAGCACTGGCAATTGTCCTTCCCTGTCCGTCGGTATAGTTTACACTGATCTGGCCATTTGCATCAATGACCATATTCTTTATGTAGCGGTCTGCAAAACCTACGTCATTACCGAATACCCGGTCAAGTTCCCATGGCTCAGGTTTTCCATAATAAAATTTTGTCGTTTTACTATTGCTGTTGCCCGGCTGAAACATGCTTCCAACATCACCCTGCAGTCTTACTCTTCCCGTATTATCTTTTACGAACTGTTTTACGGTAATTGGGTAACCGTTTGCATCAGGTATGTATCTGTTATATAGCGCGTCAGTTTTAAAAGGGTTTCCGGGAGAAAAATATTTCGCCGCTCCGGATTGGTTTCCCAATGCCTCTGGCTGATTTTCGCAGTTTCCGCCTACAGTTCCACGGATATTTCTGAAATCATATGAAGCAGTATTTGCCTGGTTCATATTTACATTCCTGTAATAATGCAGGTTTGGTTCATTATATATTGCCGGAAGCACCTTACCGGCAGCCCGTCCAAATTCATCATAAATTATTTCTTCAATAACAGCTTTTTCGGTAAGAGAGATGAAATCCGATTTGCTGATTGAAACAGTTTGCCGTCCTCGAAGCGTTCCATCGAAATATTGTATCGACTCTTTTTTCTTTCCTTCTTCGGAAAAAACCGCATTATACATCCAGTTCAGATTCGATTCATGCCAGTAGGTGCTGATATCCCAGATCGCATAAGTATTATCGTCTTTTTTATAATCCCAGTTACCTTCTATCCTTATTCCATTCAAGTAATGAACCTGCCTCATCCTCAGCATCAGGTATTTTGAATTAAATACCATTGAAACATCATAGGTGTTTCCGCTTGTGGTGATGCGCGTACAATTATTTCTGAAAAGCAGATCAAGGTTACCCACAAATGCATTCGCAAGGACTTGCTGTATGATGGGATCCTTTTCCGTACCCAGTTCCATAAATGTCCATTCTATATCATACTCCTCGGCCCCGCTGATCGGTGTCCACGTAAGAGCCAGGTGATGCGTACTCAATGATCCATTTCCAAATTTTTCCGCCGAGCCTTCAATGCCGTTTTTTGCTAATCCTGGGTCAATAGTTCCGGAATATTGAATCTGGAGCTCCGGCTTAAATTGATATTTCCTATCAATAAGTATCTGGTTGCTTAATTGAATCACCGGTGGCAATTCATCCCCAATTTCTTTACAGGTAACTTCCTTTATCGTTACTTTGACCCAGTATCCATTGCTGAATGAAAAAACATCCTTCGCTTTATACGACACCCCGGTATCAGGTGAATAGTTAATCCTGAGCTTAACGGTATCGATTGATAAGGGCTCAGTTTGTTCAGGATCTGAGAAATATTCCAGCTTCAGCTCCACTTCATAATTGAAAGCCTTCCTGATTTGATACGAAGTATCTTGCCGCAATTCCAGCACGATGTAGTTTTTCACATCGCGGTTGGTGATTTCTTTCCAGTCGAACAGAACGCTCCGAAACTTTTCATCTTTCACGATAAGGGAATCACCTTTTTTTAATGTTCCCTTTATTGCATTCTGATAAGGCTCGATACCGGCAAATGATGTTCCGCAAAAACCGATCAGTATTAACAGAAGAATGACAGTTCTGCGGGATAGGCGGAGTAAGCTCATGAATAGGATGGTTTATGCCTGTTAAGGATAATTATTCAAGGATCAGTTCATAATTTTTAAATTCAGTACCCTGCTTCCATTCACCATTTACATTTTGTACAAACTTGTCTAAACTCGCAGGCAGGGGTTTATCGTCGATTTTCCTATAAGATCTGATATGAAGTATTATGTTTTTCTCTTTTGTTTCATCCAGGTGATCACTGATGTCGGGAATTCTTACAGTAATTATCTTTACGGTTCGATTTACCGGTTCGTAATGAAGCTGCATTTCCTTGCACGAAAGATGGGTTTCGTTCTTCATTGTCAAAACGGAGAGACCGTTTTCCGTTCTTTCTGATTTAGCTAGCACATATTCTTCTGACCGGAGAACCTCGTACAGTTCATTAAATGGAAGCATGCCCGGTTGTACAACTCTTTTAGGCTGTCCCACAACTATCGTCTTCGCATTATGATCTACGTAAACGCTTGCTGATCCGGTATTCAGTGTTTCAGTCCCGCCAAACCGGAAATAGAAGTCATTATCATGCCTGTGAAATGCATAAGGTATATCGTTAAGTGCATGCTCCGGGTCTGTTTTATCAAGCGCAGAGAACGTAGCGGTCATTGAGTAATTCTTATGTGTCGTATCAAATTGACCAAGCAATTCCTGGAACTCCCGGATCAATGCTTCCTGAACAGGATCTTTCTTTCCTGGTGAATCAACCTTGTCAGTTCGGTTTCCAAAAAATTCTTTAATTGGCTGAATATTTCCAAATGCTATAAACCCCAATGACAATAAAAGAATAAGCGAAAGGGATAAATAAATTCTTTTGTTGCTCATAAATTTTTTTTTATTTCGACCGGTTTCAAAAAGGCTATTGCCGCTTTTTATACGAATGCCGCATTTCCTTGATGGTTATGATTCCACGGTCTGTTTCCTTTTTCAATCGAATCAGATTTCCTTCATCATCATATTCATATAAAGTGGCGAAATTGTTCTCATCCAGTTCAGCCATCAGCCTTAATGTCTTGTCATCATATACAAAAGTTTTCATGTTTGCTTCGAAAGGCTGAATACGAACGTCATCCAGGAAAACAGATCCTCCGGCCACAGGTCTTATCTGAATAGTGATCTTATTGTTGGTCAATGGAACCAATGAAAGATCAATTATGCCTTCTACCTGTTTCCACTTTTCTACTGTTGCTTTTCTTGTTACTGTAAATGAAACACCGTTTACGGTTAATGTTACGGGCGCTGTTAATGTGGATGGCTGATCGTCCTTTACCCATGCACTAACGACATATTTTCCATTTGGCAATGGTTCAAAGCCAACCGGATACAAACCGGTGACCTGCCTAGTAGTGTACAAACCGTTACTGCCAATATCGAGATAGGGTTCCTGTTTGTGTTCTTTAGTGTGAACATTAGTTGTGAGGTTAATCCCGGATCCCGGAAGAATTACAGAATAATTTCCTGTATGTATCTGAGAAGTTGCTATATAATTATTCATCGCAGTTGGCGTAACAGGGGGAGCAGCGCTAAAAACAGGGGTAAAACATCCTGTATCGGATGCTGTGCATCCAAAACGGAACCTGTAATCTTCAAACCCGTCATAATATATTTCCCTGTTCCTTGTATTCTGTGCTACCGCTGAAGTCCTGTCACCCCTGAACATATAGCTGGCGGCTTCATATTTTCCAATAGCATTCCTGTTCTCGAGTTCCTGCCCGTATTTATCATAGAGTGTTATTTCGGTACCAGTTACCCATTCCTTACTTAGCAGCTCAGCTTCCTTCCATTTCTGATCACCAGTTGCATAATACCAGTATGGCTTGAAAATGTCCAAATAGCCGGCATTTTTAACATCGATGCCTTTTTTATTACCATCAAAAATGTTGTCATACTTACGGTTAGTCTGGTAAGCTTTGGCTCCGCTTTCACGCCAATTACCCATATAACCCTTCACATAAGGATTGATGTTCCTGTTTACCGGAATGCGACTGCATCCCACATTTGTACAAACATCAGGCAATGATCCGTTCGAACATGTGTATCGTGCAATTCTTCCCGTACCTGTTATATCACGGTATGCCTGAACAGGCTTTCCGGTAATATCACGTGCAGTTGAAAAAATAATGTTGGCAGTAGACTGATCAAAATTGGGCGCGGTTAATTGAGAAAATGTATTGTCATAAACTTCAACTGCTGCAGACGCGGCTCCACCACTGTTATTGAATTCCACTCTCAGCGTATGATTTCCCGCACTCAGGTATGCAGGCGATACATACCAGTAACGGAATGTGTTCTGAGTTGTAGTGGTTAGCGACTTCCACAATACATTATCTATGTAGATCCTGATATGATTGTCGACCGCATACCCGATGTAATAATTTTTTGAAGACGTGACATTCAGGCATGTTTCAAATCCTATCCACTCATTTGCCGGGAGACCGCTGTTATTATTGGTTCCCATGCAAAGCCAGATTCCTGCAGTTGCCAGTCTGCCGCAAAGTCCGGTACCACAAGGAAAATTTTCACCATAATCACTCCTGGTACAGCTTCCAGTAGGAATCATCATCCTTTCAGTTCCGGCAATCTGAATTCCATCTTTTGTTATGCTTGAATCCAACTTCGGCGCAGGAGCAGTTATCCCTGCTGTCCTTGTACAACTGCCGCAGTTGCCTCCCCAGAAATGTGAAAGCCTGCTGACGGGAGTGGACGAAGTTGTTTCCTGAATCTGTGCTCCATATAACCCATAATTTCCATCAGCATCAATTCCTCCCCTGCAATAAGTGAAACAATAATTTGTATTTTCTATAGGTATTAGGTCGCAATACTGACCATCCGCACTTAGCTTATATCCAACCGGGCAGGTTGAACATTCCGGCTTGATGCCCCAATTTTCATCAAACAAGGTAGTAGTAGCAGAAATCACTTTTAACGCTGTGAGATCTGCATTGGAAGCAAATTCCAGTTTATTGGCAGCCGATATCGGATTCGCAAGACATGTAAACCCAGAAGTGGCCGGGTTTAATTGGTTTCTGTAACCTGAACGTACAATTTTAATCGGACTGCTGAACCAAGGCACTGCTATTCCATTCCTGTCGATTAATTTTTTTGTCTTTGCTGATCCTGCAGAGCCGTAAGGGGAAGTTTCAATTATCCAGTAACGGTTACCATTCAGAATATTTATAACCTCATCTCCGGGTTGCATAAATGCATTGATGACTGAATTATTTATAAGTTCACCAATGCTGTTGGTCTGAAAAAAAGAAATTACAGTTCCCGTATTACGGTAAGCGCCACCCATTCCCTTATAAACCCAATATGCTGGTATATTTACAGAGTAAACGGGTTTATCAAATTCATTCTGTATACTTGAAACAACAACCTCGCCTGTCAATCCATCATATGCTATATTATCGGTGACAACTGTAGAACCATTTTCAGTTTTAAGAACCCTATCCAGTATTCCGTAATATTGGATCACTTTCATAGTTGATGCAGACCTGAATAACTTGATCTCGTCATTCTGCTTTTTAGGCCAATGCGGTAATCCACCGGGAACACCAAAAAAAGGAAGCGGGAATACATCTCCCCCAATCATGATTGTTTGACCGATTGACCTGGAATCCTGCTCACGCATGTCTGTAAAAACTTCAATTTCCCTTCCTATTATTTTATCGTTTTCGATCTCTCCTTTTTCATTGACAACCTTTACAACGTTTTTTAATCGGAGTTCACCGGCATTTAATGATTCTGTATTGTATTCATATACGGTGGATGAAATTTCTGAACCGGATTGATTATAAACGCGAATCGCCTTGGGTTTTCCGTGCATATCATTCAGCTCAATTGAATAACCCTGTGAGAAAGTAAGCTCGTGCAGGCTGTAAGAACCAAAAAGAGAGTACCACCCTCTGGGTCCTGATTGCTGGGGTTTGATGGTCAGTGATCTTAGTTGAACCGGGAATTCCCGGGAAGTATAAAAGTCATTTACAACATAACCTGTTTTTTGTTCAGGATCAGGATTGCCATTCTCGTCAAGATCGCGTACTGTTACCTTGCTGTAACCTATCGATGCACCTGGAAAGTAAGATTCGCCAAAGGGCTCTTCAAGACTGAACAGATTATTTAATGCTCCCTTAATTCTCTGTATATAAGGGACAGGTTGTCTCAAGGGATTTTCGTCTGCGCCAACATTTGGTTCATAACTGGCAACTCCACTACTCATTATCTTCCCATCAATTATTGTTGTATAGTCATACGACTGTCCATAAGTAGCTGTTGATGTATTGGTATTGCCGGACATCATGGCCCATTTGTCGGAAATGGAAATCTTTCGAACGCGTGACCCGCCTCCTAGCTTTTTACCATCAGCTTTTGTTAGCCGCACAAAACTTTTATCCAGGTTTGTATTGATCGCGAAATCTGCATCCCTTGCACGTTCATTGAAATTCCTTCTCAATTCATCCAGGTTCTTTGCTGCATTAAAGATTGCACTGATTGCAGCTTTTAAAGCCTGACTAAAGTTATTATCCTGAATCCTGTTCTTATATCCCGGATAAGCATACCTGGGATACTCTGACCGTAGTCTTTGCCAGGCCGCATGAATTATTGGATTGGAAGTGACTCCTCCATCTGTCAACGTTTCAAAGAATACATTCAATTGTCCCCCACCTAAATGTGTAACTGAACTTACTTTGGCATGACAGGGAACGAAATCATAATACGACTGATTTAAAGGTTGCGATCTTGAATCGATACCCCCAAGATTTACGAAAAACTTGGTATAGAGGTAATTTGAGCCGCTGAGGTAATTTTGCCTGAACCAGGAAAGCATATTAGATACTCCAGAACCGGGTTGCTCAGGAACTGTTATTCTTATGCCTCTCGCAAGCCGGAGATTAGTTGTTGTATTCCCATTGCCGTCAATTAACGATTGCGGCTTTGACATCACTGCCGCACGTTTATTCTGAACAAAAGCATAGTCGTCAGACTCATAAGTAACATTGATCTCACCCCCAGTTGGTAATTCAATCTTCGACAACTGCCAGATTCCCGACCAGGCATCAGCATCACTCTTATTCTGCGTAGAGTAAGGGTATTCATCATTTGCGAGTGGAACTCCGGAATTACTATTAGACTGGCGCGATTTATACGATCCCCATCTGTCTGTTAGAAGACTTCCATATATAAACGGATCACCCGAACCCTGGTTGTTATAGGTGAACAAATAAGGATGCTCTTTTCCTTTATCAGTATTTCCATATTGGAAATAAACTTTCTTAAGAGTAAGTTTCCCCTTGTTTGGATACATTGATGCAACGGCAGAATTAAAGTTGGGAACGTTCTGACATAGGTCATAGCCATAATCCATTTTCACCACTTTAATAGGCTTGGTCAGATCGGCCTTTGAATAAAGCCTGATCTCCCTTAATACTTTTTGCGTCTGTGACCCGTCAACTCCTCCAAGCCAGCCAATGACGCCAAGGCCGTCTTCTCTGTCATCAGTAATAAAATATGCGATCTTGGTTTTTGTCTCAATTGAATGGAGGTACCATAGTTCTTTTTCACCATATACAAAACTCGCCTTGTCATCATCCGGATCTGCTAACATGCCTTTATTGACAATCGCTTTGTTTGTATAGGGAGACCTCCATTTGTAAAGGCCATCCCTCTTTGAATAGTTAAATTTCATCGCGGTACCCAGATCATCGTCAGTGATGCCATTCCCTGTAACATCCATGTAATCCGGTGAAAGAATTCCGGTAAGCAGATAGTTCGTGGCATAAGGTGCCTGCTTCTCCTTATGGAAATAATGATCAATTCCTTTATAATGGTTGATCGAGGTTCCAAGATTTACCAGGTTGTTTTGCTGATCCTCGGGGCTTTGAGTATAACCAATGCCCGGAGCTCCGATCGCGAACGAATACTCTTCCTGTTTGAAATTGTAAACTGGTAATCCATATACATTCCGTTTTCCTTTTTCATCTGTAACTGTTATCTCTGAAATGTGATGAGCTTTGCGATAGTTGCCAGTGCCTCCTGTTCTGGGTATGTCAGGACTGTTAGGGGTTAGCTGATGGCAAGCAGCTGGCTGAAATGGTAAAGCTTCATCGTATGTGATGAACGGATATGATTTAATAGTTTTTTCAAGTGCAGCATTCTGTGCTTCAGCAGCAGTGAGATATGAAATCACAGTACGCTTTTCCTGCTTCTTCTGTTTTGAAATGCTTGAAGCGATAGTCGTAGAATTAGTGTTGCTGATCCGGAGTTTATTCAACGCTGTTTTGCCTGAAATATCAACGGCAATAGGATCAAGCCCTTTTAAAGCCTGTACCAACACAGGATCTTCTACTGTTTTTTCTCCGACCTGTCTGAAGAAAACATGCTCAGCCTCCGGGTTGGATTTTGAAGGATCCTGGAAATCACCAAGAGCGGCAAACTGATTATCTGAAGACCAGCGTTGAGTAGAATTTTTAACTGTTTGCTCATAAAAACTTACCCCTCCATGAAAATATGCCCCAAATCCCGCATCAAAACCCAATGTTTGCGTTTCAGAATCATCAACCGCCTTGTTATCGAAGAAAATTCCCGTTCCCCCTCTGTATAACCGGAACTGACCAGACCCGGCCTGGCTCGTATAAGAAAACAAATCGGGCGTAGCTACCGGTATAGCGAGGTTCGGCATTTCCGGAATTACGATATTTTCCTTCTCCCGAATAAAGTCCATCATAGCATCCGGCTTCGATTTACCTCTTTCTGAATATAAAAATCCGTACGAAGGATTTTTCAGAAACCTCGATTTTACCTCGCGGATAGAACGGTATCCTGAACCACCACCTCCTCCAAATACAACCCAGGCCAGTCCTCCAACATCAAAACTGAATGAACCATAGGATGACTTGTAGGGCACCTGTATCTTTGGAGAAATAGCCTCTGTATTATATGAGATAACTGATCCTGCAACGTCATAACTTGCACTTCCACTTTTACCATACTTTATCTGATCGCCATCCTTTTCCACTTCACGTCCGGTAACGGAAAAACTTGATCCTAACGTAAGGCTCTTCAAACCACCTCTGGTGTTGTAACCAATGGAAGCAGAAAGTCCGGGTGAAACAGTTGCCGATTCTGAAAGTTTAGCATTGTACGACAACGAAAGTGATGGAGTTACATCAACACCTGAGGCAGTACTTGACATAACACCAACTCCCATGCCGCCGGTAAGTAATCCACTGCCTGCAAAAGAATAAGAAATTCCTGCATTTGCACCCAATTCAGCACCAATGCCGGTATAGTTATCACTGAATACACCCAGCGTAAAAGAACCGGTAGCCTTAATCTTGTCCGTTCCTTTACCTTTCACTTCCACTTTTGCTGTCAGTCTGCCTCCAACTGTGATCTTCGGTTTCGTATAATGTTCGGTTTCCACTTCATCACCACTTGCATCATCAGGAATACCTCTTATCTGTCGATTGATAGCACCAACATTAATATTCCAGCCAAGTCCAACCCAACTGGCTTCATCATCGATGTTTGTGCCTGACTGATAATTCAAATTGAGTGGATAGCCATCTACGTCAAGTAATGGAAGATTGTAACTGAAATTTCCGGTAAACAGGTCTACCATATCAGATACTCCCGCCGCTTTGAACGATTTTGCTTCAGGCTGCGAGGGGCCGGAAGTCAGCGCTAATACTGTTGCAGGAAAAAAAGTCTGAATACAAAAAGTTACCAGCAGAAAAAATGCAATCAGTTTTTGGTTCTTGGTTCTTTTCTTCATGGGATTAACAGCTTATTGATTCTAATTCATCAATATTGTTTCGGTTAAATTCAAATACCATTTTGGTATTGGTAAACAATCTGTCATAAAATATGATGCGCATGGGTTCATTCCTCGCAAATGCAGTCCTGTCGAAAACGATCAGGTATTCCATCTTTTTACTATTTCCGTTCATGACTGGCTCAACATGAATGGGAATGTTTGCGTTCGCACCTTCTGTAGTTGCAAACAAGCTGTCGATCCCATAATACAAGGCAGACCTGTCGCCTGTCAAAATCGATCCTTTTTTATCAAAATCAACCGTAAGCCTGAAATAGTAGTAATCTGAATCAGATTTATCTGTGCGGTCTTTCTGCTCTAATGATACCGACGGTAACATAACGGAAGGGAAATAAGAGAGACTAATTGAAAAGTCATTCACCGTTTTTTCCTGCACCAGTTTTGAACGATCATGTTTATATTTCTTTGCAAACTGGTCTTCGCAACTGCTTTTACACGAGCCTGCAAAATTTAAAACAATTGTAAACGCGATTAATACTCTCATTGCGCAGATTTATAAATGAACCTCAGATTCCTTACTACTTTATTCGGTAATTCAATTGTCAGGATGTAATGATTTCCGTCAATGAAAGACCGGTTCTCTGTGAGATCGATTGAAATATTGTTAAGTCCTCTTCGCAGAGCTATGCGTGGAAGATTCTTAATCTTTGTATCAGGATTATTCAGGGATAGAATTGAATATTGAAGCTTTGTATCTTCATATGCATTAATCACCGTAAACAATATCCTGCCATTCGCTACGTAAAAATTCCCCTTAACCAGGTCTTCAATATCCCTGTACCCATCTGCAGGCTCTTTTGGCAACACAGAGTCACACTGTACTTTAAACTCCCAAATTTCCGAGCGCGTTAAAACCGTATTGCCCTTGTATGCAGTTACCTGCCACACATATTTCTTTCCTTCCTCCAGTGATCTCGCAGATGGAGGAAACAGAAGCATTGGAGCTGTTATTGCCGACTGATTGATAAGTGGAATATTGGTGTTCAATGCTTCGGTGATTACCTGACCTTCTTTAATCTCAGCTAAACTCATCCTGTATTGCGTACCCGGTATTGCAGGTAATGCGGGCTGCCAGGTGAATAAAGGACGCCTTTCGCATATCCTGTCCTTCTGATATGGCTCAATAAGAAACAAAGGTGTCAAAGGCTCTAACATGTAATTGAAGCATTGCTCACTGATAAGCTCTGTAGCAGCTACCTTATTGTATTTGTACACCTGGTAACAGTATTCATAATCTCCTTCGGGAAATTGCGCGCTTTGCCTTACCATCCGGGCAGCGTTGTTATTTGCAAATCGCAGTCCGGAACGTGAGTAAGAGTTTCGCGGTAACGAATTCGATCCGGGGTACAGAGAGAATGGTCCGGAAACAAGTGTTACTACAAGTCCGGTCGACCTTTCACTTACCATTACCTTTAATTGCGCAGTTTGCGGCTCCTGACTCATGCTCATGAATTTTGCCATCATTAACCCGTCAACTGTCCTTCCATGAATTTCCGGCACGAACTGGATGATGACCTGGGAGTGCAAGCGCTGAAACGCGCAAACAATGATCAGTATCAGAATCTTTCTCATAAGAATGAATCAGTTAATCAGGTAATGAATGGAAAATTCTCCGCGGAAGCTGCTGTACAGATACGGGTTCAGCGATTGTATCAGGTTCTTCCTCCAATCGACGAAGAAACTAACCGAAGCCTTTCTGAAAACAGTTGCGGTTATAGATTGCCGTATGCCGATCTGCCTTGCGGCAAGCTTATTGTCAAGATAGGTGAGCGCTGAACCCAGGCTCACCACGTCCTTCACTGGGTAGTTGATGCCCATTTCTGCGTTCAACATGTCCCCGATGATCTGGTTTTCCTGAAGCTCTTTATTGTATAGAAGAGTAATGCTAAGCAGGTTTTTTCCAATCGGTGCCATCTGTGCGAGTTGCAGAAGCAGCAAGTCACTTGAAGATCCATTCTTTATATAGATATTATCAAATTGCTGCCAACCTAACGACAAATTAGTGCGAATAGGAATGCCTTTTAACGTGTATGAAGTATTTGCATCTACCGAAGCTTTACGGCTTACATACAAACGATTGTTTGCAGCTTCAGAAACTTTTGTCATCTGGTACTGGTTTACTCTCAGCGCGGCTGTTAAATGTCTGCTGAATCTGTATCGCCCATCAAGACTGAATTGCAGGTTGCGCCATTTCGTATCTCCATCAGCTGAATAATTATAACTTCTCCGTGAAACGCGACCCTGGATGGTTCCTCTTCTGCCACCTATCTGCTTCCGAAGCTGCAGATCGTACTGCATCGCACCCCTGGCGGAAGATGGGTTACCAGGATTATTGTAACCGTAACCGGCATAGCTGACATGTACATTGTGGTTAAGGCCGATCTTCTCCCAATTATCCATATACCTGATTCCTACTGAAAGTGTTTGCCACAGATCTTCCGCATAGGAGAAGAAAGCACTTTTCTGCGCCAGCACCTGGTCGGCATTTGCATCTACATCGCGGTACTGAGTGGAAGACTTTGAGATTTCAGCTTCAACCCATCCGCTCTTCCCCACATTCATTGTCTTCGAAAATGTTCCCACAAGCGTATTTCTTGGTAATGAAAATGACTGGATTCGGTCATTATCTACTGATGAAGAATTAACATTCAGAATTGAAAAATGAGAATGCGCCTTTTCAATTTCACCCTTTCCCAGCCTGATAAATTGCATGAATTGTGCTGGGTTATATATTGTTTGCTGAAGGCCTGCATCTTTCAGTGTACTACCTTCGCGGCTTTTTCCCAGGCCACCTGCGAAATATTTATTGTTCTTTAGTCCGGTGAACTGCAGGCCGGTTAAAAAAAGATCCGACACTGAACGTTCGCTTAGATTTGCACCAAAACTGCCTGCGTTAACCGAATTCAGGTGCATGAATAATTTCTGCAGACCATTCAAAGGAAGTAATTGTCCGGCTGCCTTGTGGATAGTTGAAGGCTGTTTTAATATTTCGTCGAGCTTTGAATTTACGCCCTGCTGAAGGGCAGCCACCGAATTGATATTTAATCCGCCTGAGGATTGCTTTTGCTTAACGATTGTTAAATTCTTAAGCACTTCCTCTATTGAAGAAAGGTATCCGACCTGATCACTAATCATCTTATCCAGAGAATCCTTTTGCGTCGGTGAAAGCTGGTGTCCATTATCAACAATGAATTGCTGCTGTCCTGCAAGTTTATCCCGCAGCTGCTGCTCTGACTCCCGTGGTAAAAGTTTCTCACGGATCTGTGGCATGTCGAGCTTCATCATCTCATCATAATTCACTTTACTCAACAGAAAGGATTCAGGGTCACCCAAAAATTCATTCTTTGCAGCAACGATTGACCTTGCAATCTCTGCCTCAAAATGCTTTTTTGTGTATGACAAAAGATCAATGTCGCCAAGAAAATACTTGCGCATATCATAATACCCCGAAAGCTTATACTGAAGACCGGAGGTAAATCCACGCCTGTCAAAACTGAACTTCAGAAAATTATTGTATGAAAATGCATGAATCTCATCTGAAAGATTAGAAAATTCAATCCGGAAAGGAATTTGAAATAAATTTATCGCATCGCTGATTCTTATTTCATGCAACCAGGGATTAGCGTATCCTGATTGATCCTGGAAGATGGTACTATAACTAGCTCCCTGAAATGTATTTTTAAATCCGCCTCTTGGGAATGGGATATTCATAGAATTAGATCCGAGTACAGAATAGAAGCCTTTGATTTTCTGATCAACATAATTATTGAATGTTTCTTTATTTCCAGAAGCTGAAAACCCATTTACCAGCGACTTTACTTTCTGGCTTCCAAAATTGTTTTTGACATAGAGAAGAAAATCCTGAAAGGCTGTATCACTCAACCGTCCGATCATATCGTTACCCATCAATTCACGGTTACCGATGATTCGATTATCATGGATTGACCGGCCTGCGTTGAAGCTCTTCCTCATGTTGATTGAATCCACAATAGATTTTCTCAGAAACCCGGTCAGATCTTCGGGAAGTGGAATTATTTCACTTAATTGCCTCAATCCAGCTTCCCTTTTAATAAGCCGGTTCTCATCTGCATTATTTGCCGGTGTTTTAATAGCACGTTCTGATTCATTCCCCGGTTTTGATTGCGAATGCACAAGTGATGGAATAACACTTAGCATCAATACCATGAAAATTGATATACTCTTTTGTAAAAGCAATGATGTAGGCATACACATCTTTTAAGCCACTGTAATTAAATGCAGATACAGGGATGCATGGCTGACGCAGATAGCAACAGCATTAACCTTGAATCAGCACGACATGATTCAGGAGGTTACCAGTAAAGTTTGAGTGATCAGCTTGAAATGTCAGTAATAATATCAGGCGGATGATGACTCGGCATCTGCATATGTATGCAGGCGATTGGGGTGTTGAAGAATCTCATAGCAGGTTTAATTTGGTTAATTAGGTTCTACGTGAAATAACGAGTAAAATTTGAAGCTAAACGCGATCAGATTACACTCGCTACTTCACTAAACAATTTTAGGGAGATTTTTTGATTTCACAATCAATTCAAAAAAAAAATCGTGGAAGTACTAATAATATTATCGGAAAATACCTACGAAAGTCAAAATAAGAGATTAAAGCAAACCCGCTCCCAGCTTGCGTTTTAACCAAACAGAGTGTTCTTCAGAAAAAAATTTATTTTTTTAAAAAAAATTTGAATCCCTAATCTGAATTGCTGTCAACCTTATCTAATAGTTTACTCTTAGCACCTTTTGAATTCCTTAATTTTGTTTTACTACATGAATCCCATGTTGGCCATAATATCTTAATTTAGCTAAAACCCTTGCCAGCAAAGGGTTTTAACAAACCTCTGCACGTTTTACCATCATAAAAACGACATGTAATTGTGTTGCAGGCATTAAACAGCCGCTGTATGTTTGCAATACCAAACAAAACAATCAGCTTCTGCTGAAACATCGAATAGCTATTCCACAACTACTGCGTCGATTTCTTGCCTACTCCGATTGCGACACCATATCTGAAAATTTTACTGATTAAAAACACAAAAAAAACGTGATTATGAAAAACGCAATCAAACATTTCGGCACCCTTGCAGTTATTCTTTCTTTAGTTCTTGCTTCATCAACGGCAAGCATCGCAAACAACGACAAGATCAAAGACTCATCACCAATTGAATTCAGGTTCATCGGCAAAATCGAACAGCAACCGGTATATCAATTGAATATTCATAATGCTGATGGAGATGAATTTACTGTAAGCTTTACTGACCGTTCCGGAACTGTGCTCTATTCCGGCGTTACGAAAAGCGAAGTGCTTACTCAAAGATTTCTGATCAACGCGGAAGAAGTTGGCGACGAAGTGCTAACCGTTTCTATCGTTTCCAGGAAATCCGGCAAATCGTACATCTACACTATCAAGAGAAGTCAGAGCATAGTTGAAGAAAATATAGTTCAGCGGGTCAAGTAAGTTTCCGTATCATGAAAAAAACAACAGGCTTCCTCTGAAACAGGACAGCCTGTTTTATTATTTTCCGGTCAGCTTATTTATTTATCACTGTGCTATCGGTCCAGATGTTTTTCAGTTCCGCATACTCAAATGATCGCACCATTTGTTTGCCCGGTGAATAAAGATGCAGGTTTGTATAGGGCTTACGTGGAAAGAATACCGAAGTCATTACCGTCATTCCACCATCGGCAAAAAGCTCAATTGAGCTTACGTCAAGCAGAACAGTAAATTCCATTGATGAATCCTGGCTTAGCCTGGGCGCTGTATGACGTGCGCCGAAATCGGGATGGAAGTCGATTTTACCGGATTTTATGCGATCGATATAATATTCATTCGTTATTTTATCGAAACCAAATATCAGCTCATCGCCGGACTTATTTGAAATCATCAGCGAAAAGTCAGTCAATGTATCCATCTTTAGTTTCAGCCGGCAGGGTATCTGAAATCTGCCGATCAGTTCTTTAATATCGATCTTGTTATCGAAGGTGATCTCACTTCTCCCAATCCTTTCCGTCTGAATTGAATTCAGTTCCTTTACCGGTTCAGAAGCCAGGTACAATTCATCACCTGCACGCTTAAGCGACAACTCACGGGGAATAGTAGCCGCATTTCGCCAGGTTGTTGTAGGAACCACGTTCGCATACAGCCAATTGCTCATCCACCCGATCAATATCTTCCTGTTACCTGTGTTGGACCATGTTACGCCTGCATAATTATCCGGTCCGTAATCCAGCCAGTTTGTCTTTTTATTTATCGGAGTAAAGGAATGGCCATCAAATTCTCCAAGGAAATATTGGGCTGCAGATCCCTTGTTTGGTCCGCCGGGATTAATGTTTACGATCAGCACCCAGGTCGTTTTCCCATTTTCTTCCAATGGAAACAGGTCGGGACATTCCCAAACACCGCCATGAGCGCCAACTCCCGATCCGAATTCACTTTCCTTTGACCATTCCTTCAGATCATAAGATGAATAAAAAATTATACGGTCGCCTGCTGCCAGCGACATGATCCATTTGTTTGAAGGTTGATACCAGATCACTTTGGGATCCCTGAAATCCCGGATGCCCGGGCTTCGAAGCACAGGATTCCTGAAATGTTTGATCCATGTTTTTCCATTATCCAGACTATATGCGAGACTCTGGTTTTGAAATTCGTTCCGCCCCGCCTTCTCTGCTTTTTCATTGTGATGTGTAAAGATCGCCACCAGTGGTGATTTGCCTCTTCTCCCAAAACCGCTGGTGTTATTGACATCCGCAACCGCGCTGCCGGAGAAGATGGTGCCCAGGCTATCTGGATATAAAGCGATCGGCTCCCGCTTCCAGTGAACCAGATCAGCGCTGGTAGCATGTCCCCAATGCATCGGACCCCAAACACTGCTATCAGGATTGTACTGGTAAAAAAAATGATAAACACCCTCGCTGTAAACCATTCCGTTCGGGTCGTTCATCCAGTTTGATGGGGGTGTAAAATGGAAATGCGGCCTATAAGCTTCATCGCTGTCATCAGTAGCATTTTTGTTCTCTCTTGCACCATCACCGCAACCGGCGCCAACCAGAAGCAGGATAGACAGAGCGGCTAACCTGGCGGGATTGTTTAATACCTGATGCATTGAGTATATTAAAAATTAATCTCCCTGATACCGGTTTTGCTTAACCAATGAACTGTTGAAGTTATTTTATTTTTTTGTTCCCACTTTCACTTCCTTCCCCAAATTGGGGAAGAAACATATTTCAGAATTTGAAAATATCAACTTTTGAAGTCGTTTCCAATTGATATCAGCCTTGGCATTTATGTTGTGTAAGGTACCTAAGCATTCATTTAAAAATACCAGCACTATTCAAAAAACTCTACAAAACCGTATTATGATATCCGTCACTCAAACCGGCCGTAAGATCCGCCGTCCCATATTGGGAATAATGATCTTGTTAATCGGGCTGCTGGCACATAATACCGTAAATGCACAAAACTGTTTTGTAAATCAACGAATCAAAAAGATCACAGCAGATATTTCATGGGCGATCAAGTCGTATATGGAATACAAGCCATTTGATTTTGACACAAACCCAAACAAAAAATATCCATTGCTGATCTACATCGGAGGTACAGGTGAAATGTTTCAGCAACCCGGCGGAACCGATCAGGATCTTTGCCCGGCTTTGCAGTATTCAATGCCGTGGAGGATGAACGTTGGACATTTCCCTGATGTAGTAACTGATCCTAACACGGGTCAACAATTCTCTTACCTGGTTGTTATGCCTTTTGTAACAGCCTGGGAACAACAATATTCAATTGATCCGGGACTGGTCATCGACTATATGCTGCAGCACTACCCCAATAGGATTGACGTTTCCAGGATATACCTAACGGGAATGAGCAGGGGAACTGATAACCTCATGGGTTATGCAACATCCACCACCGCTGCTGCCAACAGGCTTGCTGCGATTGTGCCGGTGGCAAATTGTTTTCCCTCCTATCCGGGAACTGCTGCATATACCCAGCAGGTCAATAATCTTGCTAGTGGCAATGTACACCTGTGGGGAATTTCCTGCGCCAATGATGAGATCTGCACAGAAAATTTCATACAGAATTTTGTCGGCTCACTAAATGCCATCAGGCCCGGAAACGCGCTTTTTACTTATTCAACCGAAGCATGTGAAGGTCCCGACTCTTCTTTCCATTATGCCTGGAACCACGCCTATAATCCTGATTACAGAGCAGCGCCAGGCAACAAGAACATCTATGAATGGATGATCCAGTTCTCAAAAAATACTGTTCTGCCAGTTGTTCTTAAAGACTGGACTGCCCGATTCATCAATGGCAAGGTTCATCTGCAATGGACAACCAGCCAGGAAATGAACACTAAAGAATTTGCAGTCCAGCGTGCATCTGCCAATGGTAATTTCGAGGACATCCTTACAATTCCTGCAGCTATTGCATCTTCAACAGAAAGAAAATATTCATTGGTGGATGAAAGGCCTTTGACGGGACAGAATTTATACAGGCTTGTATTAAGAAACCTCGACAATAAAGAAGAATTTTTCACTATAAAAACAATCGATGTTCCTTCCCGGTGGACAGAACAGGTGATCATACCCAACCCTGTCAGAAATGGATCAATATCAATATATTTGAATATTGAACAAAGTCAACGTATATCCATAAGATTATACGACCTTTATGGTAGGCTGATAAGGCAGCAGGACAGGCAAATACCAGAGGGTAATTCTGCCCATACCATGAACGTTCCAAATCTCCAGAAGGGAATGTATATGGTACAGGTGACAGGGGAAGATTTCAAGATAGTGAAAAAGGTGTCGATCGACTAAATCCGTGAAAACGAAATCAACTATTATCTAAGTCACAAACGCAACTTATTATGCTACCCTTTACTCAATTCAGGAAGTTACATTTTTCCCTGGTTTTCATCAGTATGCTCTTTACTGGCCTTCTTGGGCTTAACGAAGCCAGGGCGCAGAATTGTTTTGTAAATCCCCGGATCAAAAAGATCACCGCGAACGTCTCTTCCACAATTAAGAGTTATATGTGGTACAAGCCGTTCGATTATGATCAGAACCCAACTAAAAAATATCCCCTGATCGTTTATATCGGTGGAACCGGTGAAATGTTTCAGCAGCCAGGAGGTTCGGACCAGGATCTTTGCCCGGTACTCCAATATTCAATGCCATGGCGAATGAACGTTGGCCATTTCCCTAATGAGGTAACAGACCATCTGGGACAGAAATTTTCCTATTTCGTGGTAATGCCTTTTGTTACAAAGTGGGAAGAACAATACCAGATCGATCCGGGTGCCATGATAGATTATGTGATTGCCAATTATCCGAACCGTATCGATCTGAACAGGATCTATCTAACGGCAATGAGCAGGGGTACGGATAATATCCTGGGTTATGCCACTGCAAGTTCAACCAACGCCAGCAGGCTGGCGGCCATCGCACCCGTAGCGAACTGCTTCCCTGCAAACGTAGGCACGCCAGGTTACGCGCAACAGGTTTCCAATCTTGCTACCGGGAATGTGCGCATGTGGGGAATATCCTGCGCTAATGACAGGGTATGTACCGAACAATACATGATCAATTGGGTAAAATCGCTCGACAGCCTGAAACCGGGCTACAGTCGTTTCACCTATCCGGTGATA
>DASWTK010000297.1:0-5045 GCA_036402175.1 Chitinophagaceae bacterium
AGATGGCCTTTCGCCTCAAGGTCTGCTGCGATTTTTTTCCTGGCTTCAAACCTGTCATCGCCGATATAAAGCTGCGCTTCTTCATTCAGCCTTCCGTCTTCGGTAAGAATGTCTACTACCTCCAGACCGTGTTTCTGACCCAGCTGGTAATCGTTCATGTCGTGCGCGGGAGTAACCTTCAATGCGCCGGTGCCGAACTCCATCGAAACATAATCGTCGAAGATGATGGGGATCTTGCGATTGATGAGCGGAACAAATGCGTAACGGCCTTTCAGATGTTTGTAGCGTTCATCATCTGGATGCACGCAGATGGCAGTATCGCCAAGTATTGTTTCGGGTCGTACCGTTGCGATGGTGACTGACTCCTGCGTTTGCCGTTCTCCGTTAGCGTCATCCAGGAAATACCTGATATGGTATAGTTTGGAATTAACTTCTTTATAAATAACTTCCTCATCGCTCAGCGCGGTCTTTGCACGTGGGTCCCAGTGTATCATTCGTTTTCCGCGATAGATACAGCCTTTGTTATATAGGTCTACAAATACGCTGATCACCGACTGATAGTAGTGCGGATCCATGGTAAAGGTGGTGCGGTCCCAGTCGAGACTGCAACCAAGTTTCCTTAATTGCTGAAGAATGATGCCTCCATACTTTTCTTTCCATTCCCAGGCATATTCAAGAAATTCCGGTCGTGACAACGTTGATTTATTGATACCCTTTTCACGAAGCATGCCCACCACTTTTGCTTCGGTGGCAATAGAGGCATGATCGGTCCCCGGCACCCAGCAGGCATTTTTGCCCTGCATGCGGGCGCGTCTTACAAGTACATCCTGGATAGTATTATTAAGGCAATGCCCCATGTGCAATACACCGGTGACATTGGGAGGAGGGATAACAATAGTATATGGTTCGCGATGATCCGGCTTGCTTGAAAAGTATCTTTTATCGATCCAATGCCCGTACCATTTGTCGTCAATTCCCGATGGGTTATAGTTCTTACTCAGTTCCATGTTATTTTTCTAACGATGGCAAAAGTAAGATTTGTTAGCGGAGAGAAGCTAACAGAACGTTACAAATAAAGGCATAAAATGGGAAGCAGAGGAGCAAGGTTGCTTGCTCCGGCATCAGAGAAGATAGGTTACCCCCGGCAATGTTTATGCAAACCAGTACAGGTAAGACAGTGCCATAACCAGGCTCAGAAAACCTGCTGCATACAACGCAACTTTAGCATTGTCGCTCATGTGATGATTGGAATTAGCTTTTTTCATAAAAACAATTTGAAGTGAAACCAATGGATTACAGATCATGGATCTTCAAAGGAGTACAGGATAGAATTGGTTTCTCGCCGGACGTTGGCCGTTTTCTAAGGTTGGGGGGTAGGGGGGTAAAAAATGGTCACTCTAATATACTACCCGGGAACGGTTACTGCAAGCAAAATTATCCACTAAATGGTTAAAAAAGGCTGATTATGCCATATTTAAATTAAAAATACCCGGGCACACCTAATGCCCGGGTATTAATAATCAGGTTCTACAGACGGTTTATGCTTGCACGTAGAGGTAAGCAAAGGCCAGGATCGCCACAAAGTACACCAGCGTTACGGCTGTGAGCAAGACGGTTTCCTGCCTGGTGGGGGTAAAGATTCTCATTGAAAATTGGATTTTAGGGTTAAACCATACGGGTTCGGACCAGTTTTCAAGTTTCCGGCAGGGTTACGGGTTAATTTTTTGATGTATCCGAAAGACGGTTTTGTTACCTTTATCGACCCTATGTATGCCATAGTTGATATAGAAACAACCGGAGGATACGCAGCTAATAACGCTATCACTGAGGTGGCTATTGTGCTGCACAATGGTCGCGAGGTGGAAGGGAGGTATCATACCCTGATCAACCCTGTACAGAAGATACCCGTTTATATCAGTGCGCTGACGGGCATCACACAGCAAATGGTTGCCGCGGCTCCGCTGTTTGAGCAGGTGGCCCCCCAAATAGCCAGGTTACTGGAAGGGCGTGTTTTTGTGGCTCATAACGTAAACTTCGACTATTCTTTCCTGAAACATCACCTGCAGCTTGCTGGATTTGAGTTCAACTGTAAAAAGCTTTGTACGGTCCGGCTGGGAAGGAGTGTTTTTCCCGGATTACCGTCATACAGCCTTGGCAACCTTTGCAGGCAGTTTGAAATACCCATATACGACCGGCACCGGGCAGGTGGCGATGCCAATGCCACGGTTCTCCTGTTCGAGCACCTGCTTAAGAATGGGGCGTCAAAGCATATTGAAACAGCACTTAAGCGCCATTCAAAAGAACAAAGCCTGCCTCCGCACCTGCCGCGCGAAAAAGTGGATCAGCTTCCTTATTCGCCCGGGGTGTATTATTTCCACGATCAGAAGGGAAATGTGGTGTATGTAGGAAAAGCAAAGAACCTGAAGTACAGGGTGAGCAGTCATTTCACGCATAATGGTTCAGGTAAGCAACGACAGGAATTTCTGCGGACAATTCACAATATCACTTATCAGACTTGCGGAACGGAACTGATGGCTGCCATTCTGGAAAGCATCGAGATCAGGCGGTTATGGCCACCTTTTAACGTTAGTCAGAAACGGTTCATGCCAACATTCGGATTGTATTGTTTTGAAGACCGGAAAGGATACATGAGGCTTGGTATCGAAAAGAAAAAAAAGCTGCTTCCCGCTATTTATACTTTCAATTTATATCTCGAAGGGCATAATATGCTCAGTAAGCTCATTCGTGATTTCCAGCTCGATCCAAGGCTTTGTTATATAGACAAAACCCCGTTCCTGGAAGCGGAAGACGGCGAAATTTCCATTCACCCACCCGAAACCTATAATCAGCGTGTGCAGCAAGCACTCGAACTGTTACAGCAACAACTACCCACTTATGCGGTGATCGATGACGGTCGCGATAACAACGAACAAAGCTTCATCCTCATGGAAAAAGGCAGGTTCTGCGGAATGGGTTATGTTCCTTCCGATGCCCGGGTATCCACTACAGAAGAACTGAAAATGTATGTAACTGCCTATCCCGAATCGGATTATATCAGGGGCATGATCAGCCAGTATGTGCAAAGATGGCCCGCCAAGAGAAAGGATTTTAAATATATTTGACGATAAACCATTGCATGGAACGTCACCTCTTCGGCTGGCACAGCCCTTCCCTTAACAAAGAAATGCCCATTGTTACCTACGGCCATTACGGTTTTGCATTACTGTTAGTTCCCACCGCCGCGGCTGATTACCTGGAGTATGAACGTTTCCAGCTGATCGATTCACTGAGCCATTTCATCGACAGTGGAAAGCTCAAAGTCTATTCCATCAACAGCATAAACAATGAGAGCTGGCTGAATAACAATATGGATCCCCGCGACAAGGTGATCCGTCATAATCAGTTCAACGACTATGTTTATAACGAAGTAATACCATACATCCGCACTACCAGCAGCCACGAAACGCCGATCATTGTCAGCGGCGCATCGTTCGGCGCATTACACAGCGCGAATCTTTTTCTGAGAAGGCCCGACCTCATCAACGGATGCATTGCAATGAGCGGAGTATATAACCTCATGGAGTACACGAAAGGGTATTACGACGAGGATGTATATTTCAACAGCCCTATGCATTATATGCCCAATCTTACAGACCATAACATACTTGAACAGATCAGGCGCAGCCAGCATATTCACATCTTCAGCGGAAGCGGTCCTTATGAAGATCCAAACAGCTCACGCGAATTTGCATCCATACTTTATAACAAGGGCATCTGGTATGAGCTGGATATCTGGGGACAGGAGTGGGCGCACGACTGGCCAACATGGAGGGCGGTATTGCCGCATTATCTCTCAACAAGATTTTAGGGAAGGTGCTGCTGAAGAATTTTAATGAATTCGGTTCGTGGGATCATACGGGCGCCAAGGCTCTCGAGGTGCGAAGTGTACACCTGGCAATCTATAAGTGCAATTCCCTCCAATGATAATTGCTGAACATACCTGATGAATGCGTATTTGCTTGCGTTGCTGACATGGCTGAACATACTCTCACCGAAAAAAACATTTCCCATCCGAAGTCCGTACAAGCCACCAACAAGTTCTCCATTTGACCATACTTCGGCGGAGTGGGCGTAACCAAGTGAAAACATTTCGATATAAGCTTTTTCAACCTCATCGGTTATCCAGGTGCTTCCCTGGCTTTTCCGCTCAATTTCCTTGCAACTTTTAATTACATCAGTAAAAGCAGCATTAACGGTGAATTCAAATGCATTTCTTTTCAGAAGTTGTTTCATGGAATGAGACACCTTCAGTTCTTCGGGGAAAAGCACACAGCGGGGGTCTGGGCTCCACCATAAAATGTATTCACCTTCGTACCAGGGAAAAATGCCGTTTTTGTAAGCTAGTAATAATCGCTGGGGAGACAGGTCGCCACCAATGGCTAACAGCCCATCGGGCTCAGATAGATGTACAGGCGGGAAAATAAGTTTGTTGTCTATCGCAAAAATCGACATGGGTAAAGCGAGTATTCGAATATACGCTACTCGGCAATCACTTCAATTGTAGCGCCGATACCACGGTCCGTAATTGCGTCACACTGAGGTTTCAGGTCATCGTATACGCCACGCTTGACGGCATATTTGCCCTGTGTGTGAATGATCATCGCGCATTGTTCAGCCTGCTCATTGGTGTGTCCGCACACTTCAATGAGTGTCTGGATCACCCAATCGAAGGTGTTCACTTCGTCATTCCATACAATAAGACTGCAGGGCTCTTCGTGGGAGGTAAGAACATCCACATCCTCATCCTTTACCGTCCGGGTTCCCGCATTCTTCAGAAATTCCATAACCTCGTTCTTTTTTGCAAATGTAATAAGATCAGGCTTAAGGTGCAATAGGCGAACCCCGGCAGTTTTTTAACCTGCCTGCCAGTTGAAATCTATTTTAGAGAAAGTTAAATAATACTAACTGCCGCTCATCTCTGCTTACCTTTGCGCCAGAAAAAATAAAATGGCTAAGCCAAGCAGAATTTTGTCGTTATTTCAGAA
>DASWTK010000298.1:0-14125 GCA_036402175.1 Chitinophagaceae bacterium
AGACACCCGTGCTGTACCTGCTTGACAAAGACAAACGCATTGTGGCCAAGAAACTGAACCACCTCCAGATTGACGAGGTTATGAAACTGAAAAGAAAACAACCATCCAACTGATCCCACATGAACAAACCTGCTTCAATCGTTTTATTGCTTTCACTGATTGCATTTTCATTTTCATCTGTTGCACAAACTTTGTTCACCTACGGCTCAAGATCGGTTAGCAAGGATGAATTCCTGAAAGCATATAATAAAAACAATACAACCAACGAACTCAGTGAAAAAGCGCTGCGCGAATACCTGAACCTTTACATCCCGTTCAAATTGAAAGTGCAGGCCGCATACGATTTGAAGCTGGACACACTCGCTTCACAACGCGCAGAATTGCAATCGTACCGCAACCAGATCATGCAGGGATTTCTGACCGATGAAGGAAGCCTGGGTCGTTTGGTAGATGAAGCATTCAACAGAAGCCAGCAGGACCTTCGCATCTCCCATATCTTTATTCCCGCTTCCCAGGATTCTTCCGCTGAATTCAATGAACGCGCGGAACAACAGGCAAAACAGGCATACGACGCACTGAGATCAGGAAAGAATTTCGGCGATGTTGCTATCACCTATTCCGCCGATCCAACAGTCAAGGCTAACCGCGGCGATCTGGGTTATATAACTGTATTCTCACTCCCCTATGAACTGGAAACGCTTGCCTATTCAACACCACTGAATCAGATTTCACAACCTTATCGCAGCAAGGCAGGTTATCATATCTTTAAAAGGACTGCAGAACGCAAGGCCGTGGGAAAAATAAAGGTGGCGCAGATACTGCTTGCTTTTCCACCCGATGCTACCGATGCCATGAAGAAAGCAATCAGCCTGAAAGCCGATTCATTGTACAAACAATTGAAGAAAGGCGCCGACTTCACAGCGATGGCTACTGAACACAGCAACGATAATTTTTCTTTTCAGCAGGGAGGCGTACTTCCGGAATTCGGCGCAGGTAAATACGCAGCTTCTTTTGAGCTGGCCGCGTTCTCGTTACAAAATAACAACGACATCTCGCAACCAGTTCTGACAGAATTCGGCTATCACATCATCAAACGCCTTTCAGTGGTTCCGGTTGTTACAGATAAAAAGGATAAAGCCTTTATCGAAGAACTGGAACGTCAGGTGAAGACAGATCAGCGGATGGAGCTATCAAAAAAAGCATTCAATCAGAATATCCTGCGCACCATCCAATACAAAAAAGGAAATTATAATACTGAACACTTGTGGGCTTATACCGACAGCACGTTAAGAAACAGACCCGTTCCTCCAAATACAACCATCACTCCTGTTACCGTACTTTTCTCGTTTGCAAAACAACAGGTGACCGTCAACGACTGGCTTGCATTTCGCCGATCGGTTGGTGGCGTGGAAAGAATTACTTCGGGCAAATCACAACAGGAGTTACTGGATTATTACCTGGAACTTGCCTCCACTGAATATTACAGAAATCATTTAGAAGAATACAATCCCGAATTTGCTTTCCAGGTTAAAGAATTTAAAGACGGCAATTTATTATTCGAAGTTATGCAGCGCCAGGTTTGGGATAAGGCTTCCTCTCAACAGGAAGCGCTTAAAAAATATTATGCGTCAAACCAGAATAAATACTGGTGGGAAGCGAACAGTGTAAGCGCGATCCTTTTTACAGCCATGCACGACAGCATTGCAAAGGACCTGAAATTAAAATTGCAGAAGGACATCAATAGCTGGAGAAAAATAGTTGAAGGTTATGAAGGCAATGTGCTCGCCGATTCAGGAAGGTTCGAAATGACACAGCTTCCGGTTTCTTCAAACAGTGGCATCAGTCCTGCTAATTATACAGCTTTCGCTAAAAGCGAAACAGATGAGAGCGTTTCTTTCGCATATATCATAAAACTTTTCCCTCAGCGAGAACTGCGCAGCTTTGAAGACGCGCGCGGTTACATCATCAACGATTATCAGCAACACCTCGAGGCACAATGGATTGCTGAATTGAGGAAAAAATACCCGGTAAAGACCAATGAGGTGGTGTTTCGGAGTATGGTGAGGTGAGCAATTAGCCGATTAAGCCAATAAGCAAATAAGCAAATTGAATACAATCTGTTAAACTTTCTTTCTGACCAAAAGTCTGAAGTATCGAAATCATGCATTGGCTTATTTGCTTATTGGCTTAATTGGCTAATTGTCGCGGTTCACGTTGCTATGCTTGGCGTGCGCTGGCATGATTTTTACCCGACTTGGGAAGAACAAAAAATCTGAAACCATGTTAAAGAAAGCTTTCCTGATGCTATTGGGCAGCGGTGCTGTGCTGATGGCAAGCGCTCAAAAAAGCGGAGTTATTTTAAAAGGCGGTCTGAACGTTGCGAATGTATCTGTTACTACTAACGGACGTGTTGAAGACGCAAAGGCTATCACAAGTTTCCATGTTGGCGCTATCGCCGATCTTGAATTGAGTAAACTGATTGCATTCCAACCGGGGATCCTTTTCACCGGTAAAGGTTCTAAAACACAAACAGGCCTTGAATCACAGGCAAATTATTACAAAGCAACTTCCAATCCTTATTACATCGAAATTCCTGCTAACCTGGTTGTCAAGCTTCCGCTCGGCGAACGTACAAGGTTATTCGCAGGCGCGGGTCCTTACCTTGCTATCGGTGTTGCGGGAAAGAACGAAGCCCAGGGACGTTATCTCGGTATCGCATTCGAAAATAAAAACGATATTGAATTCAGCGATGACGATCCTACTACATTGAATTTTGAAGAAGGCGCTGGCTTAGGCATTGTAAGACGTTTCGATTATGGTCTGAACGGAACTGCAGGTCTGCAATTCCAGAATGTATTGTTCTCCGTTAACTACGGTCACGGTCTTGCCAAAATTCAATCAGGGGGAGATAATAGTTCGGATGATATGAACAAGCATAGGGTGTGGAGTTTTTCGCTTGGGTTCAAGCTCTGATTTAAAGTCAAAATGTAAAATGTAAAATGCAAAATAAGAGAACCCTATTTTGCATTTTACATTTTACATTTTACATTTAAACAAGTTCTTTCACCACATTCCAGATTACCTTAGGTTTCCCCAGAGTATAATAGTGTAAAACCGGAACGCCGGCTTTCTTAAGGTCTCTGGATTGTTGAAGAAGCCATTCGGTTCCTACAAGTTCAACGTCTTTGTCTTCCTTGCATTTTAAAATTTCTTCGCTGAGTTCGTTGGGAACGTCAACATGAAAGGTGCGTGGTATGACAGACAGCTGCTTTTTATTGGTAATAGGTTTCAATCCGGGAATGATCGGAACTTCGATTCCGTGTTCGCGGCACTTCCTTTCAAACTCAAAGAATTTATT
This sequence comes from Chitinophagaceae bacterium, assembly GCA_036402175.1. Lineage (GTDB taxonomy): Bacteria > Bacteroidota > Bacteroidia > Chitinophagales > Chitinophagaceae > DASPKM01. Next base: position 3,359 of record DASWTK010000298.1, read on the forward strand.
GGTGTCGAAGAACATTTGCGTTACGATGTAATCAGCGCCCGCGTCAACCTTTGCTTTCAGATACGTAAGGTCGGTGTCAAGATTCGGCGCCTCAAAATGTTTCTCGGGATAACCGGCAACGCCTATGCAGAATTTTGTTCTGAACCCATCGCGGATATCTTCTTCAAGGTAAATACCATTATTCAGATTGGTCACCTGTTTCAGCAGATCAAGCGCAAACCGATGTCCTTCCGGCTCCGGCTCGAAAAAAGTTTCATTCCTCGCAGCATCTCCACGCAGTACAAGAACATTATCAACCCCAATAAAATTCAGGTCAATCAATGCATCCTCTGTTTCCCTTTTTGAGAAACCGCCGCAGATCAGGTGCGGCACCGCATCCACATGATAATAGTTCATGATGGCTGCGCAAATGCCTACTGTACCGGGACGTTTCCTCACTTCTACCTTTTCAAAAACCCCATCGGCCTTTTTCTTGAACACGTGCTCGGAACGGTGATAGGTAACGTTTATGAATGACGGCTTGAACTCCATCAACGGATCGAGGTGATCGTAAATCGAGTTTATCGTCTTCCCTTTCAGAGGTGGCAGTATTTCGAATGAAATCAGGGTATCTTTTGCCTGTTTAATGTGATCTATGACCTTCATATTGCTAAAATAACCTGCAAACATACTCCACGGGTTCCGAAACTCAAATAGTTAAACCTGAAGACCTTCAGGTAGTTATTGATTTTCTCCGGTATTTTTGCGCAAATCGTTCCAATTGGCAATTGCTATCCATACCAAGAACCTTGTCAAAAGTTACAGCAACCGCACTGTAGTAAACCATGTGTCAGTAGATGTAAACCAGGGCGAGATCGTTGGTTTGCTTGGTCCTAACGGAGCCGGCAAGACCACTACATTCTATATGGTGGTGGGCCTTATCAAGCCCGATGAAGGCGAGGTATTCCTTGATACTGAGGACATCACAAGCATGCCTATGTACAAGCGCGCGCAATTGGGAATAGGCTACCTGCCACAGGAAGCTTCTGTTTTCAGGAAGCTTAGCGTAGAGGACAACATCATGGCGGTGCTGGAAATGACAACGCTTACAAGGCGTGAGCAAAAAGCAAAACTGGAGTCGCTGCTCGACGAGTTCCGCCTTCATCATGTAAGAAAAAATAATGGAGATTCCTTAAGTGGCGGCGAAAGAAGAAGAACCGAAATAGCCCGCGCGCTTGCAGTTGACCCCAAGTTCATGCTGCTGGATGAACCATTCGCGGGCGTTGACCCCATCGCTGTTGAAGATATTCAGACAGTTGTAGCCCGTTTGAAGCACAAAAACATCGGCATACTGATAACCGATCATAATGTTAATGAAACCCTCTCCATCTGCGACCGCGCATACCTGCTGATTGAAGGAAAGATCTTCAAACATGGCACAGCCGAAGAACTTGCAGATGATGAACAGGTAAGACGACTTTACCTGGGCCGCAATTTCGAATTAAGAAGAAAGGATTACCTGCACGAAGAGGCAAGGATGTCCGCAAATGGTGGATCGCCCCAGGAATAACCGCGGCTTTGTTTTTGCAACTATCCTGATGATAGTTCCTTTTATTTTCTATTTTCACTAAGCGATGAAGCTTCTTAGTCCCGCAATATCAACCCTGGCCCGCCTCCGCATGTGGAGGATCGAAAGCTGGATACAGCATCCGGTTCTTTCACAACGTGAAGTATTGCAGGACCTTGTAACATCTGCTCAGTATACGGAATTTGGCAGGAAGTATAATTTTTCGAAGCTGTTCACCGTAAAGGAATTCAAACAGGCCGTTCCCATTCATGAATACGACGACCTGAAGCCCTATATCCAGCGCATAATGGAAGGGGAACAGAATATTCTGTGGAACACCCCCATCTACTGGTTCGCAAAAAGCAGCGGCACCACAAGCGATAAAAGCAAATTCATTCCCGTGAGCGACGAGAGCCTGAAGGACTGCCATTACATGGCTGCCAAGGACGTTCTTGCGCTTTATTATAATTATCACCCCGATTCGGAACTACTGACCGGCAAAGGACTCGTTATTGGCGGCAGTCATAACATTCACCAGGTAAATGAAGAAACGCATTATGGCGACCTGAGTGCGGTATTGTTACAAAACACACCTTTCTGGAGCCAGTGGATACGTACTCCTGAACTCAGCATTGCGCTTATGGATGAGTGGGAGAACAAAATTGAACGACTGGCCGAAAGCACCATTAAGGAAAATGTGACTTCCATGTCGGGCGTACCCACCTGGACCATGGTACTCATCAAAAGGATCCTGGAGATCACCGGTAAAGGCTCGCTCTCCGAAGTATGGCCAAACCTTGAATTGTACATGCATGGCGGTGTGTCGTTCACCCCTTACCGTGAACAGTTCCAGCAACTGATCGGAAAGCCGATCAACTACCTTGAAATGTACAATGCCAGCGAAGGATTTTTCGCCGCCCAGGATAATCCTAATGAAGATGGCATGCTGCTTTTCACAGATCATGGTATTTTCATGGAGTTCATGCCGCTGGAAGAATATGGCAAGAAGGATCCGCAGACAATAGGACTGCAGCAGGTGGAAATTGGTAAAAACTACGCGCTCATCATCAGTACCAATGGCGGATTGTGGCGATACATGGTGGGCGATACAATTCAATTTACTTCCCTCTCTCCATTCAGGATAAAAGTTTCGGGCAGGCTGAAACATTACATCAACGCCTTCGGCGAAGAAGTGATTGTTGACAATTCAGACAAGGCCATTGCTATGGCGTCTGAAAGAACAGGGGCAATTGTGAACGATTATACAGCCGCCCCGGTATACTTCAGCGGTAACAGCAATGGCGCGCATGAATGGCTGATAGAATTTGAAAAGGAACCCGCCAGTCTTGATCATTTCATTTACGAGCTGGATGCAAGCCTTCAAAGCATCAACAGCGATTATGAGGCAAAGCGGTATAAAGACATCGCGCTCCGGATGCCCTTTGTACATAAACTCCAGAAAGGCATCTTCAATGTGTGGCTGAAAAGCAAGGGTAAACTCGGCGGACAGCACAAGGTTCCGCGGCTGAGTAACGACCGTAATTTCATTGAAGAGATCATCAGCATCAATAAATAACCGGCATAAGCAGGCAGGCACAACTTCAACTGCAGATACCGCGGTATGTGAAAAGCATCTGTGGTCTATTCTGAAATCTGTTTTATTTTTGCGGCCCACGCATTTACTGTATGCCCTATACAGGTCCATACTTATTTGCCTGGCCCTATTGTTCATCTGAAAAACAACACATGAAATTATTACAGGATAAAGTTGCCATCGTTACCGGCGCAGCCCGCGGAATCGGCGAAGCTATTGCTATCAAACTCGCGGAACAGGGCGCACATGTTGCCTTCACTTACATCAGCGAAAGCAGCGCCTCCAAAGCTTCTTCACTGGAAGATAAGCTGAAAGGCACAGGCATCAATGCGAAGGCTTACCGCAGCAACGCGGGGAACTTCGCCGAATGTGAAAGCTTCGTCAATGAGGTGATGAAGGATTTCGGGACAATCGATGTTTGTGTGAACAATGCGGGAATATCAAAAGACAACCTGCTGCTCAGGCTCACTGCCGAACAATGGGACGAAGTAATGAATGTAAACCTGAAGAGCGTGTTCAACATGACCAAGCAGGTGATCCGTCCTATGATGAAGGCGAAGAAAGGTTCGATCATTAACATGAGCTCTATCATTGGCATGCGTGGAAACGCGGGACAAACGAGTTATGCCGCTTCAAAAGCAGGTATCATTGGATTCACAAAATCAGTTGCGCTGGAACTTGGCTCCAGGAACATACGCTGTAATGCCATTGCTCCGGGTTTTGTTGAAACAGATATGACGCATTACCTGAAAGAAGGTGAAGCAGCTAAGGCGTTCCTTGAGAAAATTCCCCTTGGCAGATTCGGTAGCGCAGAAGAAATTGCCAACACAACTTTATTCCTTGCTTCGGACCTCAGCTCGTATGTTACCGGTCAGGTGATCAGCGTTTGCGGAGGATTGAATACATGACAATTTTCATTATAATAGTTTTCATTCTTGGATACCTGGCGATAGCGCTGGAGCATCCATTGCGTGTGAATAAAGCGGCAACCGCACTTATCACGGGTGTTTTATGCTGGACCATTTACATTGTTTCAAGCGCCAACAACGAACACGTGAACGAACAGTTGCTGGAACACATGGGTGACATTTCCGGGATACTTTTCTTCCTGCTGGGCGCAATGACCATCGTGGAACTGATAGATGCGCACGATGGATTTGAGATCATAACGCAGCGCATCAATACCACCAGCAAACGAAAGTTATTATGGATGGTATGTTTCCTTACTTTCTTTTTATCGGCGGTGCTCGATAACCTCACCACTACAATTGTAATGGTTTCGCTCCTGCGAAAGCTGATACCTGAAAAAGAAGACAGGTTATTGTTCTGCGGCATGGTGGTGATCGCGGCAAACGCGGGTGGCGCGTGGTCGCCCATCGGCGACGTTACCACTACCATGCTATGGATTGGCGGACAGATCACGGCTTCCAATATTGTAGTTGCCGCAATTTTGCCCAGCATTGTAAATCTGCTGGTTCCTCTTGGTATTGTAACAATTGGATTGAAAGGAAACATTCAGCCGCCGGAAGTGAGCGATGATTCAGATAAAGCCACCAGCACAGCCGGTGAGCGGAATCTTGTTTTTGGTACAGGAGTTTTGATCTTATTACTGGTACCCGCATTTAAAACAATCACCCACCTCCCGCCATTTATGGGTATTATGCTGGGACTGGGTGTTATGTGGGTGATAACAGAGCTTGTTCATCATGCAAAGGACACAAGCGATAAAAATACTTTCTCCGTTCAATACGCTTTAAGGAAAATTGATACGCCAAGCATTTTATTTTTTCTGGGTATACTCGCGAGTGTTGCGGCGCTGCAGGCAACCGGAGTTCTCACCAATGTAGCGCAGCAGCTCGACAGCAGCATTGGCGATGAAAGGCTGATAGTAAGTTCCATTGGCATATTATCATCCATAGTAGATAACGTACCACTGGTAGCAGCAGCCATGGGAATGTATTCACTTGAACAATATCCTACCGATAATTTCTTCTGGGAGTTTCTTGCCTATTGCGCAGGCACCGGTGGAAGTATCCTTATTATTGGATCTGCCGCAGGAGTCGCAGCCATGGGCATTGAAAAAATTGAATTCTTCTGGTATCTCAAACGCATCGCATGGCTGGCACTGGCCGGCTACATAGCGGGCGCCATTGTATTTATCTTACAAAAGGGAGCTTTTTAATCCGGGAATTGCGTTTTATCGATATTAGGAATGATCTTCAAAGCATTCCTGTAATATATTTTTTTCAGAATATTATCTGATAAGCCCAGTCCGTACATGCGCCAGAAGGCGTGGTATTTTTTGTGATAGGGGAAATATTCATCCTCTGTTTCCAGCACCCTGAAATATGTTGCATATTCATCGGGCACCCAGCTATCCTTTCCAAACAATATGCGATCCTGGTATTTTTCGAAGAACTGCTTAGCAGCTCTTGGCTGCCGCCCCAGTTCCGCTATCACTGCGCCGAATTCAACATACATGTTCGGCATCTCCGTCATTAGTTGTGAAAGTTTGCCCAGGTCGTTGGGATACCAACCAAAATGCGCGGCTACAAATGTTGTACGCGGATGTTTTTTGAACATGCTGTGCTGTTCAGCAATCAGTTGTTCCCATGGAACAGGATTCTCTGCACCGCGTTTGCGGTTTGGATGTGTTGCCAACTCAAGCCAGCGTTCATTTTTTTCATTCATTTCGTCCCAGAATGGCTTTGGGTCGGCAGTATGGATCAGTACCGGAATCTTCAGCTCACCCGCTTTTTTCCAGATGGGATCCAGTCGGGCGTCGTCAACCGCAACCCGGTTGCCAGACTTATCCTTTACAGAAAAACCCAGGCTCTTGTATATCTTCAAACCATTAGCGCCGTTCCTGACATCTTCTTCCAATTGCTTCACTGCTTTTTCAGCCCAATCATCGTTGCCTACGCCATTAAAATCAATATTGGTGAATATTATAAAACGCTTCGGATAATTGGTCTTCACATTCTGTAGCATTTTCTGCAACTCATTTCCACCACGGCCGCTCAGGTTCACCATCACTTTCATGTTCAGCCTGTCCATTTCCTTAATGAGTGTAGAAAGATCCTGTGTTCCCATCTGGAACTGATGATTGTGCACATCAATAAAAGGAAATTTTGATTTGCCTGTAACATGCTCAGGAACCACCAGGGTTGAAACGGGCTCATATTTTTCGAAGTCCATGCTCTTCGGTTGCGAGGATGCGCAAAGAGAAAGAATCACAAAGCTGAAAAGAGTAACTACTTTGAACATAAGCAGGGGATTAAATTTTTTTAAAGCGACCCGAAAGCTAATACGAGTTTGGCAAATTCAACTACCGCATAAAAAAGTTAACAAATTCAAAAGACCTGCAGATGAAATATCGTCAAAGGAAAGATGCTATTTCAGTTTGGCCGCATCCGCGAGGACCGATTCAATCCGCTCTTTAAATGTATCGTATGGCGTGAAACCTTTCGCCAGTAAATAAAATTTCGTTTCACTCACCTGCAGCAAAACAGTTGGGAAACCAGTTACCTGCAACTGCTTCACCAATGCGAACTCATAGTATGCTTTGTCGCGGTACTCCCGGCTTTTGAGCTTCTCATAAAATTCCTCAGCAGGAATATTGTATTTCTCCAGCAAGTGCCTGTATGCTTCATTATCAGTAAGGTCTCTCCCTTCAAAGTGGAGTGCATATTGCAGATCGGCGGCGAACTGAACCTGCTGACCGGGAAGAAGATCCTTGAAAACACAAAGCGCGATGGCGGGTTTTTCAGAATGCGGAAACCAGTCGCTCTTATCGGCATTGAATACATGCCAGAGATAATCCTGACCAAATTGAACGCCGCTGTAGTCTTCTACTGTTTTATACGCCTTTTGTATGTAGCCAGCTGTAACTGATATGTGCCGCGGCGTTTCCGGTACAATCATTCCGCCGGAAAACACTTCAAACGTCAACCGGTCGGCATATTCCTCCGCAATTTTCCTGATCACGGGACTAAAACCATAACACCATCCACAATATGCGTCGTAACAATAAATGATCGTCATGAATGCTATTCTAATGTGCTTCCAGCCAGTTTTCTCCTGAACCTACTTCGGCTACCACAGGCACGCCATTCGGTAGGCCCATTGCAGTTTGCATGCTTTCAATGATCACCGGTTTGATATCTTCCAGTTCCTCACGCACCGCGTCGAACACCAGTTCATCGTGCACCTGCAATACCATCTTGGATCTGAATTTTCTTTTTTTAAATTCCTGGTGAACCTTCACCATCGCAAGCTTGATCATATCCGCCGCAGTTCCCTGGATAGGCGAGTTGATCGCATTTCGTTCAGCAAAACCGCGCACGGTAAAATTGGCGCTGTTGATGTCTTTGAGCCAACGTTTGCGGCCCATCAGCGTTTGCACGAAGCCGTACTCTCTTGCAAAATTGATCATGTCATCCATGTACTTCTGGATGTTGGCAAACTGCTTTTTGTAATTATCAATGATCTGTTTTGCTTCTGTTCTGCTGATGCCCAGGTTATCGGCAAGGCCAAATGCGCCTTGTCCGTAAATGATACCGAAGTTCACGCTCTTTGCTTTGTAGCGTTGCTCTTTTGTTACTTCCGATTCTTCCACACCATACACCCTTGAAGCAGTTGCTGTATGGATGTCCTTGTTCTGCCTGAATGCTTCACACATGGCCGGGTCTCCGCTGATCGCGGCTACAATCCTCAATTCTATCTGCGAATAATCGGCACTGACAAGAACATGATCCGCATCTCTTGGCACAAACGCCTTTCTGATCTCCCTTCCACGTTCTGTTCTCACAGGTATGTTCTGAAGATTGGGATTATTGCTTGCAAGTCGCCCTGTTACCGCAACCGCCTGGCCGTAACACGTATGCACGCGGTTGGTTTTGCGGTTGATCATTTGCGGTAGTGCGTCAACATAAGTTGATTTCAGTTTTGTAAGCTGCCGGTACGCGAGAATATCGTCGGCTATTTTGTTGTGTACCGCCAGTTTCATCAGCACATCCTCACCGGTTGCATACTGACCCGTTTTTGTTTTGCGCGCTTTGGGATCGAGCTGCAGCTTTTCAAACAACACTTCTCCCAACTGCCGTGGCGATCCGAGGTTGAATCGTACGCCAGCCTGCTTGTACACGCTTTCTTCGCTGATCTTTGCTTCGCGGTCAAGTTCTTTTGAATAATTGTTCAGGAAGTCAACATCCACTTTTATGCCTTCGAATTCCATTTCCATCAGCACTTTCACCAGCGGATTCTCTACTTCGTTGAAAACCCTTTCTACCTGCCTGTTACTGAGCTGAGGCAGGAAAGCATTCTTCAGTTGCAATGTTATATCAGCATCTTCGGCCGCGTATTCCTTTATTTTATCCAGCGCAACGTCGCGCATGTTGCCTTGTCCTTTTCCTTTTTTGCCAATCAGTTCTTCAATATGTATCGGCTCGTATTTTAAATACTGCGCGCTCAGGAGATCCATGCTCCGTTTTCCATCGGGTTCAATTACGTAATGCGCAAGCATGGTGTCGAACACGGGACCTGTCAGTTCAACGTCGTACCATTTCAACACCAGCAGATCGTATTTGATATTTTGTCCAACCCAGGTTATATCGGGATTGCTGAACAATGGCTTGAACAACGCAAGAATCTCAAGTGTGCGTGCGCGGTCTGGCGGGCAGGGAATATAATATCCTTCACGTGGTTGAATGCAGAAGCTCAATCCCACCAGCTCAGCGTCATTCGCATCGAGACAGGTGGTTTCGGTATCGAAACTTATCTCTTTATGACGTTGCAGTTTATTTACCAATTCAGTGATCGCCTCATTTGTTTCGGCCACCATATAATTATGCGGCGTGTTATTGATATTGAACTCCGCAATCAGTCCCGACGTGATGTCCTCTGGCTGTGGTACCTGCGTTTCGGGCGGTACTGTGCAGCTTGCGCCTTCATCGAACAGCCCCTGTTGCACGCCGTTTCCGGGTTTCTTTTTAGTATCCTCAAAAGCATTGAATTCGTCGCCCAGGATGCGTTTGCCGAGTGTTTTAAACTCCAGGTCGGCAAACACATCGCGAAGCGCTTCCTTATTCATTTCTTTCAGCCTGAAATTTTCTTCATGAAAAGTTACCGGCACATGGGTGATGATGGTTGCCAGTTTTTTGCTGATGATGGCCGATTCTCTTCCGGCACGGATCTTTTCTCCCAACGCGCCCTTGATCTTTTCAGCATTTGCAAGAACACTTTCCAGTGTTACATATTCCGCCAGCAGCTTCGACGCGGTTTTTTCACCTACTCCGGGAATACCGGGTATGTTATCAACAGCATCACCCATCAATCCAAGGATGTCTATTACCTGCGATACGTCGGTAATGTTCCACTTCTCACAAACTTCCTTGGGGCCGAGAATTTCAGGCGTGCTTCCCTGGTAAGGCGGTTTGTAGATCCTGACACGGTCGCTTACCAGCTGGCCATAATCTTTGTCGGGCGTAACCATATACACTTCAAATCCGGCAGCAGCGGCCTGCTTTGAAAGGGTGCCGATCACGTCATCGGCCTCATACCCATCCAGCTCTATCACCGGAATATTGAATCCGGCGATGATCCGCTTGATGTCGGGCAGAGCGCTCATGAGATCTTCCGGAGCTTCCTGCCGGTTCGCCTTATAGTCGGTAAAGTCGGTATGCCTTTCGGTAGGCGCGTGTGTGTCGAAGCATACCGCCATATGCGTAGGCTTCTGATTATTGATGAGGTCAACCAGTGTATTGGTAAATCCGAACTGGGCGTTGGTATTACGACCTTTACTTGTTAAACGTGGATTGCGGATAAGCGCATAATATGCCCGGAAAACCAATGCGAGGGCATCCAGGAGAAACAGTTTCTGACTCATGCCGCTAAGTTAGGATTTCCTTTCCTCGGATGAGTAATCGCTGTATTTAACGGTCGGTTACCGGGAGTTTGTGGCGGGGGAAGGAGCAGACGGGTAATCGCTGCTTTCAACGGTCGGTTACCGGGAATTTGTGGCCTGTGGGGGTGCGGATTCGAACGGTTTGTCCTTATAGAAAAAATTGAAGTATAAAGCAAATGCCAGGGCCGAGAAAGCAATTACATTCAGGAGGGCTGTCCGTTGCCGTTTGTTCATCTGAAATTGGATTTTTACTGAAACGGATCAATCGAAGGATTATTTCAGGTCCCCATTTTCTTTTCTTTTCTCCAGCACCGATTTCTTTTTGAACAGTCCGAACTTAAAGTCGATATCATCGCCCTTGCCGCTTTTGGCACGTACATACACGCTCATACCTGTTTTTGCGTCGATGCCTTTATTCTCGGGAACATAATCAGGCTTGCGCTTCTTCAAATTGCTTAGCGGTACCTGTATTACAAGGTCTGTTGAATCTCCTTTCAGGTCGTACAATCCTTCCACATACATGCTCAGGGCTGTGGACTGCACTTCCATCCTATTGATAATTATTGAGCGGCCTTCAATGGTAAAGCGATTCTTTAACTCGGCAAATTCAAGATTTGAAAAATCCCTTTTCTTCAATAAAAAGACAGACATCTTCTGCAAAGGCTCGAAGTTGATCAGCTCACCCTCTTTCAGCGAAAGATCAATTGTTCCGTTGAGTGTTGA
>DASWTK010000299.1:0-3240 GCA_036402175.1 Chitinophagaceae bacterium
TTCCTCCGGAAGCATTTTCATGCCAATGCAGCTCATTGAAACTACCAGGTTCATATTCCCGCTGGGGCTTGAGCCCGGATTATAATCAGACGCGATCGCGATCGCACAACCTGAGTCTATCAGCTGCCGCGCGGGTTGAAAAGGCATACGCAGGAAAAAAGCTGCCGTGGGCAATAATGTTCCGATGGTTGACGAACCGCTCAACAGGGAAATGGTTTCATTATCCATTGTTTCGAGATGGTCAACACTCAAAGCGCCCAGTTTGACACCAGTTTGCACCCCGCCCGACAGATTTAGCTGGTTGGCGTGTATTTTGGGCTTTAAACCATATTTCATTCCTGCCTTGCAGATCGTTTCAGTTTCCTCTGCGCTGAAAAATCCCGTCTCACAAAATACATCGATGTAATCCGCCAGTTGTTCTTTTGCAATGACGGGCAGCATTTCGTTGATAATAAGATCAACGTAACCCTGGTGATCTTCTTTGAATGCGGCGGGATAAGTGTGAGCCCCGAGAAATGTTGATCGGATCTCCAGTTGTGATTTCTTCTTTAATTCCTTAATCACCCGAAGCATTTTTAATTCCCCTTCAACGGTAAGACCATACCCGCTTTTTATTTCGATGGCACCGGTTCCAAGCCTGCTTACTTCCTCAAGCCTTCGCCATGCGAGGTTGAACAGTTCATCTTCGGAAGCATCGTTCAGGCGGTGGGCAGAATTGAGGATACCACCCCCTTTAGAAGCGATCTGCGCATAACTCAGGCCTTTCAGCTTGTCGACAAATTCTTCTTCACGGCTTGCAGCAAAAACCAGATGGGTATGTGAATCGCACCAGCAGGGTACAATAAACTGCCCGCTTGCATCGATCCGTTCGCTGAAATTCTTACCGGATTTATTGTTAAGAAGGCTTATTTCGAGGTCTTTCATTTCGCCGTAATCAGCGATCTCATCGCCTTCGATAATGATCCATGCGTTTTGAATGCAGGGGAGCTCTCCCAGCCTGGCGCCACGAAGCAGTTCGTGCTGCGATCTGACATTGACCAGCTGCCGGATGTTGGTGATGAGAAGGGACGACATTGGTTAAAGATAGGGATAACTGAAAATAAAAAGTCCCTTGCACTAAGCCAATGCAAGGGGAACTTTTTAAACATGAACAGCTAAAACTTCCAATGAGTAACGATCCTTAACGGGTTAGTTTATTACCATCTCGAGTTAACTATTTATAAGCCTTTACGGCTTTGAATTCTAAAGCTAAAAGTACAAACCAAACAACAGACGCTATAGTAAATAAGCAGATTTCTTTTATGTAATGGAGTATATCTATAATGCATAACCGCTGTATAAAATTTGTTCCCTGTTCGGGAAAAACCAGCCTACCAATGTGATCCTCAGTTATCAATAAACATCGTTTCTCGTGGAACAAATGCAGTCCTGGAGCGAATTTCAGCCGATTTACTATATGAAGTCGACGTCTTCAATACGCTTTGCGATCCGGAATGCCGCATTGATTAGTCCAACATGACTGTAAGTCTGAGGGAAATTGCCCCATTGTGAACCATCAGTTGAAACATCTTCGCTGAAGATGCCGAGGTGATTGCTGAAGCGCAGTATATTATTCAGGTTTGTGATGGCGTCTTCCACCCTGCCTACACATGCCAGCGCGTCGACATACCAGAAGGCACAAACAAGAAAAGTGCTTTCAGGCGCGCCGAAGTCGTCTGTATGTTTATAGCGGTAAAACAGCCCACCTTCCGCCAGTAGTTCTTGTTCCATTGCCACAATATGATCCTTCGCACGTTGGGAATTATGGTCCAGGTAGTTCATGGTAACCATCATCAGCGTACTGGCGTCCAGGTTAGTGGAGTTCATGGCCTGCATATAAACCTTCCGTTCCGCGTTGTAACATTTTTCCAGCATGGTAGCCGCTTCAAGTGATACCCTCTCTGCCTGCTGCATCAGCACATCATCCTGGAACTCTTTGGCAATTTTGTAAGCGGCTTTTGCTCCAGCCCAGTGGAACAGTAATGTATAGGTATGTATCTGTTTTGAGTTCCTGAATTCCCAAAGACCTGCGTCTTCAATATTCCGGGTCCTTTCGATATGCCGGAGCAGCCAGGGAACAATTCGCTTGTAGCTGCTCTTCTTTGAGAAAGTGAGCCGTTTGTCGATGTACAACGGAAGTAGTCCAACCAGCACCTGCCCGTACACGTCGTTCTGAATCTGCTCGTACGCTTTATTCCCGATCCTCACCGGTTTATTATTCATGTATCCTGCAAGGTGGTCAAGTTCCTGTTCGAAAAGATCTTTCTGACCTGTGATAGAATACAAAGGCTGCAGGTTGTCGTTGCTGTTATGTATGATATTCTGGATAAAATCAAAATACTTTTCCAGCTCCTCGAAGTGACCAATCTGGTTAAATGCGCGCAACGTATAATATGCGTCGCGGAACCAGCAGAAACGGTAATCCCAGTTACGGGAACTGTCGTGGAATTCAGGCAGGCTGGTTGTGCCCGATGCGATGATACCACCGGTATCTTCATACTGGTGCAACTTCAGCACAAGAGCCGAACGGATGATCTGGTCCTGGTAAATATTCGGAATATAACAGCTCTTCACCCAGGTATGCCAGTAACGAATTGTTTTATGAATGAAATCTTCCGCCGTCTCCTGCAGCGGGGCCTCTAACGGTTCCCCATAGGTGAGAATAACGTATCGGTCCTGATCCAGAACAAATGATTGTTCCTGCATGATATAATTCAGCGGAACATCTGTTGTGAGCCTCACCTGTGATCCGAGGTTAAGATAGCGGATATGGTTACTTCCTACAACAATTTCCGGAACCGTGCGCCCATAGTCGCCCCTTGGTTCACACCGGATCCTGATCACAGGATTTCCACTGATCAGCTGGATCTTGCGCACCAGCATCTGTGGTTTAAATTGTCTTTCGTGTATGGTCATGCGCGGAGCACAGTCTATGACCTTAAACCTTCCATCGGTGGTTGCAAATTCTGTTGTCAGCAGATTTGTATTCTGTATATAATATTGGGAATTTTCGTATTGATCGGTCACCGGCCTTATATAAAAATGCCCTCCCTTCTCTTCATCCAGCAATGACCCGAAGAGAAAGCTGCTGTCGAACCTGGGCATGCACATCCATTTTACCTCTGCTTTGGTGTCAATGTAAGCCAGGTATGAACAATTTCCGATGACACCAAGATCATACTTGTGTGTGGGCATGCTTCT
>DASWTK010000300.1:0-10178 GCA_036402175.1 Chitinophagaceae bacterium
CAGCCTATGGATGGCGGGAGGATTGGCAACCCCGACGACCTTGATGGACTGGCTGTATATTTTATGAGCGATCAATCGAAATTTACAACAGGGCAGCTGATAGCTGTTGATGGAGGGTGGAGTGTTTCAGAAGGTCAGTATTAACATCAAACGATCATTATGAGTGAGGTTGCAATCGGAATTGACTTAGGAGGCACAAGGATCAAGGCTATCGCAATTGATAAGCAGGGAAATGAATTATCACAATTGTACCTGCCAACGAATGACGGCGATGATAGCGTCTGGAAAAATGCGGTTGCTGAAGCCGTGAAAAGGCTGAAAGAAAAAATATCCGTTGATGACCTAATTATTGGTATCTCGGCTCCCGGACTTCCCGATGACGGCAATACCTGTATAGCTTATATGCCTGGACGCTTACAGGGACTTGAAAAATTTTCATGGAGCGCTTATCTGAAACAGCGTACCTGGGTTTTGAATGATGCTTTGTCGGCATTATTGGCTGAAGCGAAATATGGAGCAGCTAAAAATAAAAAGCACGTAGTGATGCTGACACTGGGGACCGGTGTGGGAGGAGCAATCATGATCGATGGGAAACTTTACCAGGGAGCGTTTGGAAAAGCGGGGCATATCGGACATATGGTGATCAATTCTTCGGATGAGCCTGATATAACCGGAATGCCGGGAAGCCTTGAGGATTGTATTGGAAATGTAACGATAGAAAAACGATCAGGAGGAAAATTTACCTCTACCCGCGAGCTGCTGGATGCGTGCAGGAACAACGATCCTTTTGCAAACGAAATATGGCTAACTTCAATCAGGCACCTTGCCATCGGTCTTGCAACGGTCACCAATATTCTTTCGCCGGAAGTTATAGTGCTGGGAGGAGGCATCAGTGAATGCGGTGATATGATGTTTACACCGCTGAAGGAGTTCATGAATAAATATGAATGGAAAGCCGGAGGAAAAGGCGTTGAGATTGTGAAGGCCAGATTTGGTGATCTTTCAGGCGCGATGGGCGCGGCTACCTTTGCGTTTGAAAAAGAATTGGAACAATTATAGGTATTTCATATTGCAGTTATGAATATTACAGAATCATACTTACAGAAATGCTCGGATATCATTGAAACAGTCAGGTCACAGCAAAATGAAATAAGGAAAGCGGCCGAATGGTTTGCCGAAGCCATACTTGCCGGAAGAGTGGTGCATGTTTTCGGAAGCGGGCATAGCAGAATGATGGTGGAAGAAATGTGGCCGAGATATGGATCATTCCCGGGCTTTAATCCTATTGTTGAACTTTCGCTCACCTATCACAACAATGTTACCGGTGCTAACGGTCAGCGTCAGGCCATGTTCCTGGAAAATGTATCGGGACTTGCCGAAAGGATCCTGAGAAATTTTGGGCTCGACAATAAGGATTCCGCCCTGATCATATCTTCCAGTGGATGCAATATTGTTTCAATTGAGATGGCAGAGATCTTCCAGAAAAAGGGAATCAGAACCGTTACACTGGTATCGCAGAAACACCTCGAAACTTCTTCATCCAAAAGAAAAGACGGTAAAAAACTAACCGCATTTGCCGACCTGGTGCTGGATACCGGCGCGCCTTCCGGAGATTCGATGGCGAATATACCTGGACTCGATACACCGGTATCGCCCGGTTCAACGGTTGGGGGAGTGATGGTCATTAATAGTATTAAAGCGGAATTGGCTAATCTGCTCACTCAGGCAGGCCAGCCTCCGAGTGTACTTACCGCGGCTTCGGTGGTTGGGGCCGACCGTGCGGCGGCTTTGTTTGAAGCCGCATATGATGAACACGCGCACCGGATGGCCAGGGTAATGGAAAAAGCCGGTCAGAACATTTGAGCAATCCGATAAATCAGATACAATGAATCAGATCCCGATTCGTACAACAGTTATTGGCAGTTATCCATTCCCGGGTTGGCTGGAGTTTGCTTCCCGCAACCTTGAAAAATTCGGCGCTGCCGACATTGAAGAAATGATAGAAGATGCTGTGATTGCCGCGATTCATGATCAGGTAGCCGCGGGATTGGATGTAATAACCGATGGCGAACAAACCAGGCTCGATTTTAATTTGTCGTTCTATGGATTCATCAATGGAATAGAAGAAAACAAAACTGAAGTAAGAAAATTCGGCCCTGCCGCACACGATCAGCGCGGCAAGAACAATATTGTGGGAGAACTGAAGGCTCCCCTGGGACTCGGCGCCGTAAAAGAGTTTCAGCGATTAAAGAAACTGGCTCCGCCAGGACCAGTATTGAAATGCAGCATACCCGGTCCTTATACATTAAGCGGCAGACTGCTGCCTAACGCCAAATACAAAGACCGCTATGAGATCACGGAGGCTTTGTTACCAATTGTAAGCAAAGAACTGGAAGATCTTGTAGCAGCAGGTTGCGAAGAAATAACGCTGGATGAGCCATCCATGAGCTGTTATGCTTATAAAGAAGACACAAAAAAACTGGCGGATATTTTTAACCGTACTGTAAAATCAGTTTCGGGCAGGTGTTATCTCAGCACGCATTTATGCTTTGGCAATTTTAAAGGAAGGCCTGTTGGTTACAGGAGCATAAAACCAATGTTGCCCGATTTTCTTGAACTGAATGTTGATGAGATCCACATTGAAATGGCGAACCGTGAGTTCGCGGAAATTGATTACCTGAGGGCATTTGCCGAAAAAATGAATGTTGCAGTCGGGATTATTGATGTAAAGAATTATTATATTGAAACGGTGGAGGATGTTGCGGAAAGGATCTTGCGTTGCCTGAAATTCATTCCGGCCGAAAAACTATCGGTGGCACCTGACTGCGGCCTGAGCCAGACTGCAAGATGGGCATCGCGTCAGAAGCTTATCAATATGGTAAAGGGCGCTAGGAAAGTCAGGGAAAATCTTTAAATCGATCGGAATGTCTCTGATACCTGCGAAAAAAAAGGATGAAGCGTTGATTGCTGAAATGGATAGCCGCATTGACGATGACCAGCATTTTTCTCTCTGGTGGCTGGGACAAAGTGGTTATTTATTACAATGGAAAAGACAAAGAGTCCTGATCGATCCATACCTGTCGGATTCACTTACCAGGAAATACGGGCAAACCGATCGTCCGCACGTGAGAATGAGCGAACGGGTTATGGATCCGGCTTTGCTGAAGAATATCGCTATTGTAAGTTCGAGTCATAATCATACAGATCATCTGGATGCCGAAACGCTGATACCGGTTTTAAAGAATAATCCGGGCGTTAAATTCATTATCCCTGAAGCCAATCGTTCATTTGTGTCTGAAAGGGTTCAATGTGATATCAGTTTCCCTGTTGGCCTGAACGCCGGCGAAAAGTTCACTGCCGGAGATTTTACATTTTATGGTATACCTGCCAGTCACAATGAGATTGAAAAAGATGAAAAGGGAAATTGCAAATACATGGGGTATGTGATCCGGTTTGGAAACCGGACTTTGTATCATAGCGGCGACACGCTTTTATACGACGGCATGATTGAATTATTAATTCCGTATCAGATTGATATTGCGATATTACCCATCAATGGAAATGATCCGGCGCGCAAAGTTGCCGGGAACCTGAACTGTACGGAAGCAGCGGTATTGGGAAAGAGTATCGGAGCCAGGATCGTTGTTCCCTGCCATTATGATATGTTTGAGTTTAATACTGCCGATGTGCGGGAGTTTGAACGGGAAGCCCGAAGTATCGGGCAGCAATACAGGGTGCTGGAACCGGGTGGGTGTTTGAGAATGATTTAGGTGCCACATGGCTGTAACAGCCGTATTCCATTATTAAAAGGTTAAGTGCTTTGCTGACTAGCCATTTCTGAGGTGACGAAGTGAGTAGCGGAGGTATGTCGTTTTGTATAAGTGCGAATAAATCCCCGGTAAGGGGAATAGGTGTTTTCACTATTGAAAGGCAATATCTTTTTTCATTATTTCGAAAGATCCATCGTCCTCCGGTTCAATTCATTATACAGAATAGTCCGGAATGGAAGGACAGATAAGATGTATCAAACAGTTTTCTAATAATAAAAATCGATTTTATGGCATATTGTGAAGGTATAAAACCACCACGCAGTTACGTTCCCAGGGATGACTTTGAAAAACGGAGGAATTATTTTGTAGAAAAAAAACATGGCCCACTATCAGACGTTATCGGAAAGCATGAAACTATTAGTATATTTTACCAGGCGGGCCATTTCGTTTCTTTTCTTAATCACTTAACAACCTTCGATGCGGTAAAGATCTATATTGCCTCTTACCACAGAGATGGAATGCCTGAAGTTCCCGCTGATCATGGAGACAGGCTGACGCTAATCTACGCACCAGCGGATTCTACTCCATCAGGGCATGTAGACAGGGGTGAATATTTTATAATGAATCCGCGTGCGGTTCATAGACCAATCAACAAACGATTAGCAAGCGAATGGGTGAGAAACTACCAGGATAGAAAACTGCCGGTATTAACTGCTATTACTCAACTTGATTCAGACACAAAAAGCATTCTGTACACAAAAGATCTTTTATTAGGCATAAAAACCGAAATTGAGTGTCAGGGCGCTACTGGTGTGAGGGTATATTTTTCTTCATATACTGAAAGTGAAAATTCTTCGGTAAATACAGATCTTAAGAAAAGACTGATCATTCAATTCAAACTAACGGAAAGGATTCAGGGAATTGAACAAGAGTTCTATTTAGAAGATAGACCCGGTTGGAAAGATAGAATTAAACTTCCCCTCAATGAACCGGAATTTAAGCTGAAACCAGGTCAGATACTTTCGCTTGATACAGGCTCACCTTGCCCGCCTGCGGAATGTAACTCCTCATTACCCGAATAACCCAATGAAATTCCTCGAACCCCTATACATCACCGTTATCGGCATTGCTTTTCTGGTCAGCCTTTCGAGCTTCCGGTGGAATTTTCCATTCTACCTGAAGTTCTTTTCAGTGCTGTTGGGAATTACTTTTCTCGCGGAATTAACGGCTGTCTATTGGTTCCGGGTATTTAATCTGAAAACGAACAGTCCGATCTATAATATTTTCATGCCGCTGGAATTTACCGCATATGCTTTCTTTTTTAAACAGATCCTTACTAACAGGAAAGCTGTAGCTGTTGCAAAGGTTTTTCTGGTACTGCTGCCGCTTGCATGGCTTGCCACCACCCTCTTTAAGTTCGGATTGATGAAGTGGAACAGTTATTTTTTAATACTTGGCAGCTGCTGCACCGTTATACTTTCAGTTCTTTACTATGCACAGCTTCTGGCAAATCGCGAACCGGTTAAGCTATTAAGAGTTCCAGAATTTTTTATAGTTACCGGAATGCTTATTTTTTACACTTGCCTGCTGCCGTACCTGGGTAGTCTCAATTACCTGATCGCAAACCACAAGCAATTAGCAATTTCATTGCTGGATGTGCTCAGGATACTGAATATATTTATGTATTCATTGTTCATCTATGCTTATATATGCCAGATGAAGGTCAGGAAATAGTAATTGTTATGGCTGCCGTGATTGGCATTTTCCTGGTACTGACAGGAGTAGTGATCTATATCCTGTTCTTCTACCAGCGAAAGCGGTTTCAGCATAAGGAGCAGATCATCGAACTCCAGAAACAATTCAATGAAACCCTGCTCACCTCTCAACTGGAAATCCAGGAGCATGACTTTAATATTATCAGCCGCGAAATTCATGATAACGTGGGACAGGTATTAAGCCTCGCAAAGATCCAGCTGAATATTATCAGCCAATCGGACAACATCAACCGCAACATGATCGATGATGTAAAAGAAAACATATCCAAGGTAATGACCGATCTGCGCGACATCGCGAAAGGTCTCAACAGCGAAAGGGTTCAGATCGCAAACCTGTACGACATAATATTTCAGGAAGTTGAGCGCATCAACCGCAGCGGATTCATTACCGGGACTGTCAGGCTGGAAGGCGCAGAATCAGAACTTGAACAACAGAAAAAGCTCATTCTATTCAGGATAATACAGGAAAGCCTCCAGAATATTCTGAAACACTCAGGAGCCAGCGAATTCTGTATTCATCTTTTTTACAGGGAACACGGGCTGGAAGTAAAAGTAAAAGATAACGGCCGTGGATTCAACGCAAAAGAAAAGCTCAATAAAAAAAGCGGAATGGGCCTGACAAATATTCAAAGCCGTTCGGCTCTTATTGGAGGTACTTCGCAGATCGATAGTAATCCGGAAACAGGAACAATCATATCCATCAATATTCCATATGAGCGGTAATAAAAAAATAGCAATCGTTGATGATCACGTAATGGTTCGGAAAGGACTTTGTGCACTGATCGGAATGTTCCCGTCGTATGAGATCCTTTTTGATGCCAGTAACGGAAAAGAAATGATCGAAAAGCTCAAAAACCAGGTTGTTCCTGACATCGTTCTGCTGGATATAAACATGCCAGAAATGGACGGATATGAAACCGCACGGTGGTTAAAAAATCATTATCCGGAGGTGATCGTTCTTGCTTTAAGCACTATGGACAGCGAAACGGCAATAATTAAAATGATACGTAATGGCGCGAAGGGATATATACTGAAAGATTCTGACCCCAATGTGCTGAAAGAAGCTTTCGATACAGCAGTAAAAAATGGATACTATTATAATGAAGTGATCACCCACAAGCTTGTAAACTCGCTGACCAATCCGGCTTCAGCGTCCAATGGATCTTCTTCCACCGAACTGATAAGCCAGCGCGAAAGAGAATTTCTTGAGCTTGCCTGCAGTGAAAAGACTTACCAGCAGATCGCTAAAGAAATGCTCGTAAGCGAACGTACGGTCGACGGTTACCGCGACGCTTTATTTAAAAAGCTCCAGGTTAGCACCAGGGTTGGAATGGTGATTTTTGCATTCAAGAACAAACTCGTTCATATTTAGATCTTCCTTTTACGAAGGATTCACTTTGATATAATTATTTAATTCGTTCACGCTTGCCTGAGTTGTAAACAGGTCGAGCAATTGCGTAAAATTAGCCGGGTCTGCAGCCCTGTGATATGCCAGCTTCGCAAGTATTAGCCTGTCTGATTCCGTTGTTACCAGTGACAACAAAGCTCTTAACTGCTCAACTGTAAAATAATTGCTTTTATTGCTCAACGCTTCTTTGATATCAGACACGGTGCTGGACTGACGGAAATGCATCCTCGCTTTCAGATGCAGTTTGTTAAAATCAGCATCGGTCATAGCTATCCTGCTTGCATATTGCCCTGTGGTTCCTATCGATCCGCCTGATGTAGTGTAAACCCTCAATTCTTCTCTGTTCGCCGTACTATTGAAAAGATTATACAATGAAGCGAAATTCGCCGGATCCGACACACGTGCATAAGATAATTTAGCCAACTCCAGTCTTTGTGTTTCATTTGATATCAGCGATAAGAGTTGTCTGAGCTGGGCAGTGGTAAAATAATTTGTGGTTATATTGAATTCATCCCGCAGCACACCATACCTGCCGTTCTGGTCATACTGACTCTGCACCCTTCTTAAAAGACGGTTGAATTGCTGGCTGTTCATCGGCTTTCCCTGCGCATTTACTACATCCTGGTTTTTAGATTCAACAAAAGCCACGATATTATCCTTGTTTGCCTGTGAATTGAACAGATCAGCCACATCCATGAAATTTTGCGGATCTGTAACCTTGGGATATGAAAGTTTTGCAAGTTCAAGTCGCCTCGCTTCCGAGGTAATGATCAGCAAAAGCTGTCCAACCTGGTCAGTTGTGAAATAATTCGACTTATTCTGCAATGCAGATTTTATTGCTGTATACCGTGAAGATTGAGACCATTTTACCTTAACTGACTGAAGCAGTTTATTGAATTCAGTTTCAGTCATTGGGTTGTTAGATCCCGAAACATCTGCATTACTCTTTAATTTTTTCTCAGTAAAAGTTACACTTCCGTTTCGCCTGACAGCTATGATCATATCATAACCAGCCCTTAGCTCAAAATTTTTAGAATAAAGCAGCGTGCTGTTATCAATGGTGTTTGAATTATCGCTGTTCCTGTAAACAGCCAGCTTATGTGTGCCCAGCGCCAGGTCTTCAATGACCAATTGCTTGATTCCTGCATTACCAACATTACCCGCGGTAGAAGAATAATATCTATTGCCGTCAAGATCTACCGTATAATTTGGTGTGTTGCTTCCTGTTGCGTTTCCCGTCCCTTCAAATCGAATGGTAACGGTTTGTGCTGAGACTGCTGCATATAAAAACACTCCCAGCAATATGAAGGTTAATTGTTTCACTGTATTTCGTTTTTGTTTAATAATATCTGATAATATTGATTCAAATGCTATACCAACCCATGAAACACACTGTATTACAATACATGAAGCATTATATAGCTACTGACGTTTACTGAATGGAGATTTACTGCACCCCGAACTGAGGAACCGAACTGAGGAAAATTTCTACTACAGGGAATAGTTGTAACCAGGCACATGTTTATATAATCACTCAACAACCTCGTCCACAGCATCCGGATTGCCTACTTCCAAAGGGGTTTGAAGTGGAAATATCCAGGGTGCATGACCAACTACCGGTCTCGGCTGAGCGGCAATATCAACTGAAGGATTTATCAGCAACTGGTGGGGCCGACCGTTCAGGCTGGCAGATATATTTGCATACACAGCTACATCCATCCCATTTCTTTTATGATCCTGCTTTACCATCTGACAAAATTGCCAGATAAGGTTGGGCCATTCCAGCATTTTTCGTTCCTGCCACGAAGTTAGATAGGCGCGTGGCTTAATTCTCATTCGTTTGCCGGTTGCCTTATCCTTTACGATAAATATTCCTTTAGCATTTTTGGACCTTAGCTTCATATGCCACGAATACTTATGACCTTCTTCGGTCCAGTGAACATTACCAGAGATCAGCAGATGCCTGAAGGGAAGAATTATGTGCAGGCTGCACCAGGAAATTAGCGCCGCGGTTATCAGATTCCGTACCTGAGTTGAAGATTGTTTGACTGATAATGCCGGCTGGAAATGTTGCTGTTTATCTGCTGAAAATATTCTCAGCTTGCTTAAAAACTTCCGGGGCCATGACGGATCAAAATAAATAGCCGTTGCAGCGATCATAAACCAGGGGAATATCCCAATGGTAAACAGCCTGGCATTCATCAAATGGAATAAGAGTGCGGCAAGGAACGCGAATTTTCTGGTTCTTTTTATTAATAGAAGGGGAACGATCAAAATATCCAGCAGCAATCCGCCATAAGCTATCGAATAAACCATCCACTCTTCTGTAAAATACTGGCCTATCAGCGGAAAATCGGTTCTTCGTAACAACCAGCTGCGCATGGGTTCACCGGCAAGCCAATCACTGTTGATCTTGGCAATGCCGCCAAAAAAATAGGGAAGGCCAATGGTAAAACGAAGTATCCATAAACACCAGGCCGGAACAACCTGCGACCGATGCCGGGGAAAGATCAACGCATCCAATGATCCGGCCTTTGAAGCAGGAATGAAAATAAGAATGAAACTTATGAGGACAACGAGATAAAAATGATTGAGGTAACGTGTTTGTTCCAACAGGAACGTGTACGTGAATCCGAAAAAGAAAAGAATAACAGAAGCACGGAATAAAAATCCTGCAACGATGAATAATGACAACAATGCGAGCACTCCGAAAATGATATACATGCCAATTCCCGGCAATGGTTGCAGGAAATCGAATGGCCAGTAGGTAAAATGAAATGCCGGCTTTATCCAATAACGTGCAATCCAGTCCTTCGAGAAATACCGCGATACTTCCCAAAGCATGATAAGTCCGAAAATGATCCTGAAGTATACGACCGAAGCTATATCAACCGGCAGAAACAGCGCCTTCAGCTTGTGACTGCGGAAGTCGCGGATCTCGCCGGTCGACAGATTTACATGGTGCTGATCATTTTCTTTGAAATAGGCCATAGACGATCGGTAAGCTAAAAGTCAGTATTTTTTTCTTGAGGTGGTGGTGATCCCGAAACTTTCTTTTGAACTGTTCGTGGTAAAAATTATTGTAATAATTTATGTGGTTCTCAGGTGACAAACCTAATTTCGGTGATCCTGCCATAACACTGAACCAAAAACTGATTTTGCATATGCGTATTAAAGCCAGTTTATTTTTTCTGCTGCTGATCTTTTCAGTTGAGTTACCTGCCC
>DASWTK010000301.1:0-2841 GCA_036402175.1 Chitinophagaceae bacterium
CACGATTGCTCACTTTAAAACCTTGCAAAATGACTAAAAGGTTTAAACCACTGCTGCTTTTGCTCCTTTCTTTTTTGCCTTCACTGCTTTTTGCTCAAACCGTCATCAATGGCCGCGTTACGGAGGCCGGAACAAACACACCCCTGCAAGGCGTAACTGTTGCAGTAAGGGGAACTAACATTGCAACACAAACCGATGCTGATGGAAGATTTTCAATTACCGTAAGTGGCGCCCAGCCAAAACTGGTGATCAGTTATGTGGGATATGTTTCACAAACAATTGATGCCAGCAATGACATGTCGGTAAGCCTTGCGATTGATAACACGAAATTGAGTGAGGTAGTGGTAACGGGCCTCGCTACTTCAGTAAAAAGGTCTAACCTCGCAAACGCGGTTGCTTCCGTTTCAGGAAAAGATCTTGTAGGCACCACGGTGCAGGCAACTGTTGATGGAGCCTTGTATGGAAAATTTACCGGGGCAAATATTTCTGCTAACTCAGGCGCACCCGGAGGAGGGATTTCTGTAAAACTCCGTGGTATCACTTCCCTGGTTGCAAACTCACAACCCTTATTTATTGTTGATGGCGTTTATTTTGATAACTCTTCAATCAATGCTGGATTGAACGTTATTTCAAAAGCAGCGGGCCAGGGAAGCATCCAGTTCCAGGATGATCCGTCGAACCGTGTGGCTGATCTTGATCCGCAGGATATCGATCGCATTGAAATCCTGAAAGGCGCTTCTGCGGCTGCCATTTATGGATCTAGGGCCGCGGGTGGCGTTGTGATCATTACCACAAAAAGAGGAAAATCAGGCAAGCCCAGGATTGAGATCAATCATTCTATAGGCGTGCAAATGCAATTGCGCAAGCTTGGTCAACGCGATTGGGATGATACAAAAGTACAGGCGGCATTTGGTGCATCGGGCCTTGCCTATTATACCGCTAACAATAAAAAAATATATGACTACGAAAAGGAGCTTTACGGTAATCGCGGATTGATGAATAATTCAAGGATAAGCGTAAGTGGCGGCAATGAAAGAACCACTTACTATGTTGGTTTTACACGCAAGGATGATGAAGGTATTGTGAAAAGGACCGGTTATCAGAAATCCTCATTCCGTTTAAATCTGACTCAAAAAGTTACAAATTTCCTCGACCTGGCTGTGAATGCTAATTATATTGAGGCAGATGCCAGACGCGGATATTTTAATAATGATAACACCAGCACTACATTGGGCGTTTCGTTTGTAGCCACCCCATCATGGGTGAATCTTTATCCGGATGCAAATGGAAATTATCCCAATAACCCTTTTGTTCCATCCAATTTTGTTCAGACAAGAGACCTTATTACTAACAAAGAAAAAGTGAATCGCATTCTGACGGGTGCCAATGCCACCTGGTCGGTCTTCAAAAATTCCAACCATGATCTTAAAATAATAACAAGGGGTGGTATTGATTATTATACGCTTAATACGATTGCCATCTTTCCACAGGAATTGCAGTTTCAAAAAGATGGGAATGGCACCAATGGCGCATCTATTTATGGAACCACGATTACCCGTAACAGCAACTACAATCTGTTTGCCGTACATGAATTTGAGCCAACCGGTAATCTAAGCTTTCGCACACAGGTTGGTATTACCGAAGAAAATGTAAACATCAATAACGTGGTAAATACAGCCACTCAATTGATTGGTACGCAAACCAATGTTAACCAGGCAGGCGCCGTACAGGTAACCCAGATAAGAACATTACAACGTGACCGTGGATTCTTTGTGCAGGAGGAGTTTAATTATAACGATATAGCAATTATCACAGCCGGTATCCGGGGTGATAAATCATCAAGAAACGGTGATGCCGATAAATTATACTATTACCCCAAAGTATCGGGCGCATTTAATATTCATGCGTTGCCATCATGGGGTATTGATAAGATAAGCCAGCTGAAAGTTAGGGTAGCCTACGGGGAGTCAGGAAACTTTGCACCATTTGGCGCTATTTACACACCACTTGTTCCTGTAGTATTTAATGGTGGTACCGGTTCGCTGATTGGACTGACACAAGGCAATGAATCGCTGGGCCCTGAGAAACAATCAGAGCTGGAAACCGGAATAGATGTTGGTATTCTGAATAACAGAATAACCCTTGAATTCACATATTATAGAAAAAAGGTAGAAGACCTGTTGCTGAACGTTCAGATACCTACTTCATCAGGATTCAGTTTTGCATGGAAAAATGTGGCCACAATTCAAAACAAGGGATTCGAAATTGGTTTGAACGCAATACCTGTTAGTAATAATGAATGGAGATGGGCATCAGGAATCAATTTCTGGACAAATGACGCGGAAGTAACATATCTGGATGTGCCGGCTTTCAACACGGGCGCCTTCGGAGCCACGCTTGGAACATATAGGATACAGAAAGGTAAAAGTCCCACGCAGATCGTAGGCATAGCCGGCCCGGGCGATAAAGTAGATCCTGAATCCAAACTTGGTGTTTTTGGTGATGCTGAACCCGATTTTCAAATTTCATTTATGGAAAACCTTACTTATAAGCGATGGGAATTCAATGTACTCATGCATTGGAAAAAAGGAGGCGAAAATATCAATCTCTCAACTTTGCTGTCTGATATTTTTGGCACTTCACCTGATTTTGATAAAAAATCATTGGATCCTACAGGAGCGGTTGCCAATGGGCCTTTCCGATTGAATGCCCTGGGAACTACTGCAAGGCCATGGGTAGAAGATGCAGGTTATTTCAGGGTTCGTGAAATAGGGTTGAGTTATCGGTTACCAAAAAAATGGTTTAGCAACATCGCCGATGTAAAAGTTGGTTTTTCAGGCC
>DASWTK010000302.1:0-4264 GCA_036402175.1 Chitinophagaceae bacterium
GGGATATCGGTAAATTATAAGATCAATGATCGTTTTTTCCTTGAATCCGGCCTGGTGTACAGCAATATCGGTTACAAAACAAAGTCATCGGATCTTGAATGGATTGATCAGAATAATGCATACGCGGTGAGATCATTTACTTCTTATCACCACCAGTTTATAAACGTGCCGGTTAAACTGAATTATACATTCAAAGGAAAACGGTTGAAGTTCTTCGCAGGTGCCGGCATATCTGTGAACAGGTTTATTGGGACAAAAACATCGATTACCCGTGAATACGAAAACGGACAGAAGAAGACGCGATCAAGCCGGACGCAATTGCTTGGCACTAATTCAATGAATTTATCTGCTATTGTAAGCTCAGGATTAAACTACCAGGTCTCCGATCGTTTATATTTTAAACTGGAGCCTGTTTTACGGCGGTCACTTACATCCATTGGCCATAATTCAAATTCAAGAGAATATTATTACAGTATTGGTATTAATTCTGCTTTAATGTATTCATTAATGGAACGCAGGAAAAGGAAATGATGTTTGTTGGGAGCGGAATACGCGGCAACTGAGAAAAAGTACGGAATGGTATATCAAAAAAAAGCAACCCATCTGATAATGGGTTTGCTCTCTTTTCATGGATATATGTCGTCACTTAAATAAAACACTCAATTTTTACCCCAGAAGTTATCTTCGGCTTCGGTGTCAGCGGAGAAAATCATCACTTTAACGATCTTTCCATCCTTCACCGTGTACACATCAATGTTGTCTACATCTAATACCTTTCCACCGGGCTGGCCTGCCAACCAATGGACCAGGCATGCTACCTGATTTCCATTTACTGCAAGAACTTTGATATCGGTAAGCTGTAATGTATTGGCCGATTGCTTAAACATGGTTTGAACCATTTCAAATACTTCTTTAACTGACCCTTTTTCACCAGAGATAATTGAATTGCCGGGTTGTGACCAGCTTACATCGGGATGGAGCAGACTGCCAACAGTTCCCATGTCACCTTTTTTTACCGCCTGCAAAAACTCATTGACTGTTTGAAGTGCACTGTAATTCATATTGTCTGTTTTTAATGTTTTGGTAATTGAACCAGCAGATTTATCCTCATATTTCACTTGTGCGTTCGCAGCAGAAGAAATAAGTGCCGACAGAATAATGAATGATATGATCTTCATAAATAATTTTTTGATATCACAAAAGTATCCGCCGGAAAAAGTGTGGGTCTTATCCTGAGACGACAACTACTTGTTATTTCACGACAATCAAATTATTTTTTAAACCCGCCGTCATATTTTTACAACATGAATAATCCAAAAAGAGACCTCATACTCAGTCTTATTTCCTATGCCGTACAACGGGACATTCAAGCGGAACAATTATGTGTTTTGTCGGGCATAAATCTTTCGGAATTGCAAGCCGACAACCAATACAGCTTCACACCAATTCAGTTGGAAAAGCTCTGGCAGAACGCAATTCTGCTGTCAGGTGATGATCTGTTCGGGTTGCATTTTGGCGAATCGTTACAACTTACCGCGCTTGGTATTGTTGGCGACGTGATAAAGACCAGCAGAACAGTGGGTGAAGCGCTGACTTTTGCAGCCGCGATGACTCCGGCTATTACTGACCTGTTCTCTATGGATATTACGCAAACGAAGCAATCATTCGAGCTCAATTTCCGTATTCGTGACAACCAAAACGAACAATCGATTCAATTCAGGCAAACTGTTGAGTTCTTTATGGTCTTCGCAATTCATGAGCTTGATGGTTTGTTATTGAAAAGAATCCAGCCTACACAGGTTAAATTATCCCATTCCATATCAGATCTGCATGAGTACCAGCGAATCCTTCGATGCACGCCTGTAAGAAAAACCGGAGTATTTATGCTGGCTTTTGACAAGGTTTACTGGAACGAGCCGATAACAACGGCCAATTACGGACTTCAGAATTTATTACTGGAGAAATACCCCATTCTCAGGGTAAAAGGAAATGACCCTGAAGCGCTGCAATCGCGGATCCAGAATTATCTTTTAGCGAACTCATACTTAGGTATTCTTTCACTGGAGGATATCGCGGCAAATTTTAATACCAGTCCCCGTACATTGCAAAGAAAATTAAAAAGTGCAGGCGTTAGTTATCAGGAACTCGCCGACAATGTTCGAAAGATGCTGGCAGTAAGTTATATCAGTGAATCCCGGTATCCTATCAAACAGATTTCCTCAATTCTTGGTTATAATGAGGTAAGCTCATTTAATAAAGCTTTCAGAAGATGGACAGGCTACTCCCCTTCCGCGTTCCAGAATCAGGCAGATTTGTAAAATACCTTACATATTCCGGCAAGTACTTTCCAATAAAATGAAATTTGTGCTTTTCGTCACAAAAAGGCGATTTGTATTGACGTAACTTTGCGGCGCAGCAAATAATGTAAGTAAAAATGGGACTTAAGAACAGCATATCAATCTTATTATTCGCGGTTTCCATCTTTGTATCCTGTACCGGAAATGCCCAAAAGACCAACCTGTCTGTTCAGGAATTCGAAAAAGGGATTTCGCAACCGGGCGCGCAGGTACTGGATGTGAGGACGCTTGAGGAATATCAATCAGGTCATTTAACAGGAGCTTTACTTGCAGATTGGACGAACGAGGCGGAATTCGTAAGTCGCGTGAAATCTTTGGAAAAAAGTCGCCCGGTATACACCTATTGTCTTAGCGGCGCCAGGAGCGATGCGGCAGTTCAATGGCTACGGAAGAATGGTTTTGTTGCATTTAATCTTAAAGGCGGAATTGCTGCATGGAAAAGGGAGAATAAACCTGTTAAACAGAAAATTGCTGTAAAACAGATGACATTATCGGAATACATGGCGCAGATCCCTGCTAATAAAACAGTACTGGTTGATTTTGGAGCAGAATGGTGTCCTCCCTGTAAAAAAATGGAGCCAGTTTTGGATTCGCTGGTTGCAAATTATGGTGATGGGTTCCAGCTGGTTAAAATTGATGGGGGCAGCCAGGTCAGTATAAGTCGAGAGCTTTCAGTTGAAGCACTTCCAACATTTATTATTTATAAAAACGGCAAGCCGGTTTGGCGTAAGCAAGGCTTAACTGAATTAAAGGAGTTTGTGCAGCAACTATAAACCAGAAATGGTGCAAATTTTTCAGATAACGGGTTTGATATCAATTAAAGGAGTGCCATTTATTACTTCAAGAGCTGATACCTTCAAAAATCCTTCGTTAGTAAACCCCGTAACCTTAGCACTATGAATTCCGATTGGATTGGGTCGGTCGGGAGACCGGGTAGAAAACACTCCTATCATTGGTGAATCATACTCCCTCCTGGGAATACATTTTAATATGCTTCGGTTGGCCTGATGCAACCAGGTAAACAAAAGGATTTCTGAGCCTTCATGGATATCCCTTATCCCTTCTTTGTACTCGGGAAATACTTCAACAATTGCCTCAGGAGCATTTTCAGTTTCCTGCAGCGGGCATTCGTCAGTGCTTCGTAAGGACGATTTTATCCGGCCTATTAATTTTAATGATGTCTCCATAAGCGGTCAAAATTATATAAATCATTCACCTAATTGTATAACAGTTTAAAGTTAGCGCTTCGGAAATTTGAGAAAATACGCAGGATGAATACCACAGAAGTTGAGAGGAGAATAAGAATTAGGGCGACTAATGAGCCGGCTTACACCAGGCAATCATTCCCAGTTACAGGAATGAGTTGCGCAGCGTGTGCGGTAAGTGTTGAATCAATGCTAAAGTCTGTAGAAGGAGTGAAATCCGCGGGCGTGAATTTCGCGAATCAGTCGGCCTGGGTGGAATTTGATACAAGCAGGGTTTCACCTTCAGATCTCAAAAATACCATTCGCTCCATTGGATACGATCTGATTATAGACGCGGAAGACCCACAGCAGGTTCAGCATGAATTGCAGGTTCAAAAGTTCGAATCGCTTAAAAAAAGGACTATATGGGCGTCAGTAATATCAGCACCGATTGTGGTCATTGGGATGTTCTTCATGGATATGCCATATGCCAACTGGATCATGATGTTGCTGGCAACTCCCGTAGTATTCTGGTTTGGACGTGGCTTTTTCATCAATGCCTGGAGGCAGGCAAGTTTTGGTAAGGCTAACATGGATACCCTGGTTGCATTAAGTACCGGGATCGCGTTTTTTTTCAGTCTGTTCAATACGATATTCCCTGATTTCTGGCATAACCGTGGTGTACATGCGCATGTTTACTTCGAGGCAGCAGCGGTTGTAGTT
>DASWTK010000303.1:0-4300 GCA_036402175.1 Chitinophagaceae bacterium
AGTGATCGCTGATGTACATGGTGAAAGAAAAATATTCTCAGCGGGGATTGTGATACTGGCATGCGGCGCAGTGAATAGCGCGGCGCTGATGCTTCGCAGTGCAAATGCACTGCATCCCGACGGATTAGCCAATAGCTCTGACCAGGTTGGCCGCAATCTCATGCTGCATCACAATGGTTGTATGGTTGCATTTACCGGGAAGGAAAACGATTGTGTTTTTCAGAAATCCCTGGGCATCGCTGATTTCTATCATGGAGCGGATGACAGTGAATTCCCCCTTGGTGAAATTCAGTTGATGGGCCGCAACGATCCCGATACCATACTTTGGATGGGGCAGGACATTCATCCTGGAAAATCTTATGATGAGTTGAAGCGGATGACCATTGACTTTTGGCTTACCGCCGAAGACCTGCCCGCAGCAGATAACCGGGTTACGCTTCGTAACGATGGTAGTATCAGGGTGCATTATGAGCGAAATAATTATACAGCTTATGAAAAACTGAAGAGCAAGCTGAAATCAATTTTCACTCAGTTGGGCGAGCTGGATGAAGATTATGCAAACACTCAATGGAAGGGATACGATCTTGACGTGAGCGGCATGAGTCATCAGAATGGAACGATGCGCTTTGGCACAGATGCCGCCACTTCAGTGCTGGATCTGAATTGCAAGGCGCATGACCTCGATAATCTTTATGTTGTGGATGCAAGTTTTTTTCCAAGCTGCGGCGCATTCAACCCTGCGCTTACGATTGCGGCGAATGCATTGAGAGTTGGTGATCACCTCCTTGAAAGGATGGGACACCAGCAAAAATCGGTTGAGGCGAATCAATTCGTCAATCAGTAAAAAATAATCATCAATTACAATGACAATGCAGGAAACTGCAGTGGCTGTTACTTTATTCGTAAGCCATGCGGCAGAAGCTATCGCTGCTGTTCTGATCGGACTGGGATTGGTTCAATTGGTATTCAGATACGTAAGATCAATTTTTATTACACGCGCCCAAGTAAATCGTGAAGATATAAGGATCAGGTTTGGTAGCGTGGTAGCTACCGCGCTTGAGCTGATGCTTGGCGCGGATGTTCTGGCGACTGCGGTGGCGCCAGATTGGGATGATATCGGAAAGCTGGGAGCGATCGCCATCATCAGAACGGCACTGAATTATTTTCTTGCAAAGGAGTTAAAGGAATTCAAAAGGGAATGAGAAAGGCGTTTTTGAAAAAGTGGAAATTATACCTGATGGAAGCATTGGGGCTTGGCATCTTCATGATCTCTTCCTGTTTCTTTGCAGGATTGTTTGAATCGGATGGTTCTTCAGTTCATCAGAAAATCAGTGATCCTTTTGTACGTCTTGTGCTGATGGGTATAATGATGGGGCTTACAGCACTTTTTATATTTTATTCTCCAGCCACAAGTCCTTCAGGATCTCACATCAACCCGGCCGTGACAATAACTTTTTTGCGGCTCGGCAGGATTGGTGGCTGGGATGCGTTCTTCTATATTATTTTCCAGTTGGCAGGAGGCACGCTGGCAGTTTTTTTAATGGCGGTTTTAATGAATGATATGCTTACGGCGCCTCCTGTCAACTCAGTTGTCACAGTACCGCTTCAGGGAAGCCTTAATGCTGCAGTTACAGAATTTTCGGTCGCGTTTATTATGATGACAGTGATCCTGTTCACTTCTTACATCAATAAGTTAAGCCGGTATACAAAGATCATTGCGGCCTGCCTGGTTTGCTGCTTTGTAGTTCTTGCAGGGCCGGTTTCAGGCTTTGGTATGAATCCCGCGCGGACAATCGCCAGTGCGCTGCCATCTGATATCTGGACAGACTGGTGGATTTACATATTCATTCCAATCGGGGGGATGTTGACGGCGGCTGAGGTTTATTTAAGCGTCACTAATGAAAATGGACTTATCCATTCAAAATTTATTGGTGGCAGGGTCAATAATTAACGATAGTTCAATCAGAAAATAGGATCACCATGAAACAATTAATCAGGTTCATACTCATAATACTCGCGGTAAGCCTGTTCCACTATGCGCTCGAAGCGCAGGTCAGGTCAGTAGGGCCTATTGGCATAACTGTAAGCGACATGAACCGTTCGGAAAAATTTTATTCGGAGGTGCTGGGATTTACAAAAGTCAGCGATGAAGAATTTTATGGAAAAGAATATGAAGGCCTGCAGGGATTGTTCGGACTGCGTATGCGGGTTGTAAAAATGCGGCTGGGAGATGAATTCATTGAGCTTACAGATTATCTTACAGCGGGTGGAAGAAGCATTCCTGAAACCGCCACAAGCAATGACCTTACCTTTCAGCACATAGCCATCGTGGTTAGTGATATGGAGGCCGCGTATGCAAGGCTTAAAAAATACAATGTCGTTCACGTATCTACCGGCCCGCAAACGTTACCCGTAAGCAATGTTGCCGCAGCGGGTATAAAGGCCTTTTATTTCCAGGATCCCGACAGGCATAACCTGGAGCTGATCTGGTTCCCGAAAGGAAAAGGACAAAATAAATGGCAGACGCCCAATGGAAAATTATTCCTGGGAATTGATCATACGGCGATTGGTATAAGCAATACTGATAAAAGCCTGTTGTTTTATCAATCATTGCTTGGCATCGAAAAAAAGGGCGACAGCTGGAATAATGGTGTAGAGCAGGAGCATCTTAATAATGTTGAAGGCGCAAGCCTGCACATAACCGGCCTGCGCGCAAATGATGGCCCGGGCATTGAATTCCTGGAGTATCTGAAGCCAGGACCTGGGAAAAAATATCCACCCGATTCCCGGTCAGATGACCTCTGGCATTGGCAAACGATCCTGCTTGTAGATAATGCTGAAGTTACCTACCGGAAGCTGAAGGAGATGAATGCTGATTTCATTTCAAAAGACCTTGTACGGGTGAATAACGGGAGGCATCGGATAAGCGCTTTCATTGTGAGAGATCCGGACGGACACGCGATGTTGATAAAGCAAATCGCCGTCAACTGAAAAAACGCTGCATATTTGTTGCCAAATCACAAAAAATGAACAACCCTGATGCATCTCTCGCGATACTTATCGCTGGCCCTTACCGTTCTGGAACCAACGACGATCCTGCTTTAATTGAGGCGAACATGAACGCTATGACGAAAGCCGCGCTTGAAGTTTATAAGATCGGACACCTGCCACTGCTGGGGGAGTGGCTTGCTTTGCCACTGATAAAACTTTCCGGATCCGTGGAAATCGGCGACGACATTTTCAATGAAATTTTCCATCCTTCTTCAGTTAGATTGCTCCACCACTGCGATGCGGTGCTCAGGATTGGTGGCCCGTCAAAAGGAGCAGATGAAATGGTGGAATTTGCCCGGGCAAATGGTAAACAGATATTTAAATCGCTCAGCGATATCCCGGTTGTAAATTCATAGTTCCACTATTTCATAGTTACTATCAACTGCACGACAGTAATTTTTCCGGTTGTTCCTGATCTTGCCATTATCAATGGCATCAAATGCGGAACAACCACATCATATGTCCTTTATGCGGTGAACCCGTAAACAAACTGGTATACCGGTTTCATATTGAAGGCGAACGGACCGTCATTGAAAAGATCAGGCAGGAAAACCCAGCCTGGACTGAAAAAGACGGAATATGCAGCCGGTGCGTTGACTACTATCAGACCCGCATCGTACTTCAGCAGCAGATACTTCCTGAAATAGGTCCGCATTTTCCTGTTAAGAGTCCCGATGATTTTATAATCCTTCCCGCTTCGCTTCGGATGGATGCCGATCCCCGCTTCACCGGGAAAGGAGTTACGATTTGTTTTATTGACAGTGGATTCTTCCCGCATGCAGACCTGGTTGCGTCGCGCAACAGGATCAAAGCAATGATTAACATTGCTGATTCCGGCAAAAAGACCTGTGACCTCGCATATTCTCAACCTCATAGCTGGCATGGAACCATGACGTCGGTTGTTTGCGCAGGTGATGGATATATGTCAAAGGGATTATATAAGGGAATTGCGAGTGAAGCTGATCTTGTACTTCTGAAGGTGCAGGATGATGAGGGAAGAATCACAACGGAAAACCTTGTAAAGGCCCTGCAGTGGGTGCTGGCGAATCATGAGTTCTATAACATCAGAGTAGTGAACATGTCGGTTTACGATGACTGCTCTGTTTCATACAAGGCCAGCCTTGTGGATCAGTTAGCTGAAGAACTGATTGGAAAAGGTATTGTAGTAGTAGCCGCTGTTGGTAATAAAGAGGACGGTGAGATCAAACCACCCGGAAATTCACTTAACGTAATTGCAGTTGGAGGAATT
>DASWTK010000304.1:0-16125 GCA_036402175.1 Chitinophagaceae bacterium
TTTTCAATGGTAAACTGTTGTTTCGATCCTTTTGTAAGTGAAAATATTTTATTAAAACCTTTATAGTGGTCGGTATCGGAATGCGAAACAATAATGGTAAACGGTGGAGGAGCTATCGATGCTTTTTTAAGGTTGAACCGCCATTTCAGAAATCGGTACATATTATCGGCAGGGCCTGCATCTATAATATAATGTTTGTCATCCGGTGTTACTACATGACAGCCGTCTCCCTGCCCGACATCAATGAAATTTACTTCCAGGATCCGGTTTGGCTGCATCTGGTCGGGCTGAATATAACCATCAATTCCCCTGGCCCTGACTTTAATGTAATCTTTCTTTGTTTTGTGGGTCTGGTATTTTCCGTTAATGATATAGGGCTTGATGTAATCTCCGAAAAGTATTTGCTTCAATATTCCAAACTTCTTCTCTTTTGTTTTCGGATCGATCTTATCACCTCTGAGTTGAACTGAAGGATAGGTAGCATAGGCTACCTTTAGTAAAGGAGTTGGCATGGTTTAATAGTTAAGGGTCTTTGAAGTTACGTCGGTAACTTTAATCACAAAACTTTTAGGTTAAAAAGTCAAAATTGCACGTTGAATTATAATAAAGCTTCCGTATGAATGACTGGATCAGATCGAACAGATTGTTATTGATAGGCGCGGTATTGGGAGGTGTGGCAGGTTACATCTACTGGAAATACGTAGGCTGCCTTACGGGATCCTGTAGCATTACTTCCAACCCGGTAAGAAGTACGTTATATTTTGCGGTTGTAGGCGGGCTGTTGTTCAGCTTATTCAAAAAAAGTAAAAAGCCTGAGGAGGGAAAATAAAATTGGCGGCAGAGCAAGCTATACTTGGATTGAAAGAAAACTGGAAGCAGTTTTTTTTGCTTGTGGTTATTAACGCCTTTGTAGGTGGAATGGTAGGCATTGAGCGGTCTGTTTTACCCCAGATCGCCGACGTAGAATTTCATATTGCCGCGAAAACCGCAATACTTTCCTTCATAATAGTTTTTGGGATCGTTAAAGCGGCCACCAATTATTTCACCGGCACTTTAGCTAACAGGTTAGGTAGAAAGAATCTGCTCGTCATTGGATGGTTGTTTGCACTTCCTATTCCGTTCATGCTGATGTATGCGCCAAACTGGAACTGGATACTTGCGGCTAATATTTTATTGGGCATAAACCAGGGATTGACGTGGTCAACAACAGTCTTGATGAAGATTGACCTGGTGGGAGAGAAGCAAAGGGGCTTTGCAATGGGACTGAACGAATTTGCGGGTTACATCGCGGTGGCTGTTGTTGCATTTCTTACCGGATGGATCGCGGGGCGGTGGGGTTTACGCCCTTATCCATTTTACCTCGGAGTGATCATATCTGTTCTTGGACTTATATTCAGCTGGCTGTTTGTAAAGGATACCATACATCATGTAAATTATGAAGCCGGCGCTTCAAAGGCCGAGCCATTGAAACAATTGTTCTGGGATACCACATGGAAAAACAGGAACCTCGGGTCAGTAAGTCAGGCAGGCCTGGTAAATAACCTCAACGATGGAATGATGTGGGGTATTTTTCCTATCCTGCTGGCAACGAAAAATTTTACGCTTGCGCAGATAGGTATTATTACAGCGGTTTATCCTGCGGTTTGGGGTATTGGGCAATTGTTTACAGGAAAAATGGCTGACCGGTTTTGCAAAAAAAAGATGTTGTATTGGGGTATGGTGATCCAGGCGTTTGCATTGGCGGGATTTATAATAGCGCAAACGCTTACGCATTATTTACTTTTTTCAGCTTTGCTCGGCTGGGGTACCGCCCTGGTTTATCCCACATTCCTTGCTTCCATTTCAGAGAACACACATCCTCATGACCGCGCAGGAAGCATAGGCGTCTTCAGGTTGTGGCGTGACCTCGGTTATGCAATTGGAGCAGTTATAACAGGAGTGTTGGCCGATCTGGCAGGAATGAATGCTACCATACTTTTTATCAGCATAATTACACTGGGTTCCGGCATCGTGGTCTGGTTCCGCATGAGCTGCACCAGGAGCGATCTGCCGCCTGCCAGGATCATTTTACAGTAACGCCTGAAAGTTTTTCTGCTGCAAATTGTTCATCTTCAACCCGGCCCATTCTAAGAAAGGGAATAACAAAAAGCCGCTTGCATAATCAAGATCTGCATTCTACTTTTATGCCACTCCACCGTTCCTGTGAACCGAAAGATCGCTCACGCAATCCTTCCCAAACCACATCATCCATATACTTTGGAATTCCGTTTTGATTTTAAACCCTATAAAACGGTACCCAAATGAAAGCTTTAAAACTAAGCAGCCTTGCGTTGCTATGCATTAGTTTCTTTTCTTCCTGTACAAAAGACGTTAAAACAGCATCTACCTACGATGAAAGTCAGGAGATGTACTCCGGAGCTAAACCAGGAGTTCCCACTATTGAATCAAGTAAAAAGCCGGTTCTTACGCCATCACAAAGCCCGAAACCTGTTGACAAAGGAAATGCGGTAACGGTTAGTTACTCTGCCACTGATAATACAACGGGTGCAGCGGTGCAATGTGGTCGTATAGTTATTTATCAATGGCTAAACGGAGCATGGACCGAAATCGCATCAGGCAACGCGCCAACTGTATCTACCCAACCCATTATGACTACTACGGCTGATGATTGCGCTTACATGTTTCGCGCGGGCTTTGACCCGGGTGGAAACGGCACACAATGTAAAGGTTCGTATGCAGGTGTTGATTATCTCACAGAAGCGGACTTCTGTGCCGACGTTGAAGATCCCTGCGTGGACGTTTTCACAATTACAGGACAGGCAGAAGCCCAGGACCTGTTAAATGGATTATATGAGTTCACGATTACCTATACGCTCACAAGTCCTGAGGATCTGGCCGGTGTTAAATTCCAGGGAGGTGCTACAGCAGGAGGCAATAGCGGGCATGCGATTACCGATCTGGGTGAGTTTCAGCTTGTAAATGTCAATAACAACAACACAGTTATTAAGTGGGAAGGAAACCTTGAAGCCTGTGTTCCCAAATTATTAACGTTCAAGTACACCCGCAACTTCAGTTGCCCTGCAAATGGCGCGCTGGTTACCGGCGACTGGACGGCGACACTAGGGTTGCAGGAACTTGGGTTTATTGCGAAGTTGCCTTATACGTGTCAGTGATAAATTCAAAAATGTAAAATGTAAAATGTAAAAGGCTCCGTACGCGGGGCCTTTTGCGTTTTAATGAACGAAGAATGATAAAATGCCGGTAGCGATCAGTACTCCACCTGAAATCAGACCTGCATTGTGCTCCCATTTGTGCCAGTTCAGTTTCACAAGTCCTTTATATGCGAGCCGGATCCAGAAGAGCATTCCGGCCAGTGTTACAATTGCATACATGGAAGCAATTGCTCCGAGCATGCCCCATCCTTTAGTGCCGGCCAGCAGGAAATAAGCTTCAATTTCCATACAGGGCGAAAGAAACATGGCTATCACCAACGCGATAATGATCTTTCTTTTTGACCTGGTGGGAGTTTTTGGATTGTGCAGATGAAAATGGTGATGAACATAATGCTGCTGCACAAAATAAAGCCCGATCAGGATCAAAATGGATGGGCCGATAATATGAGTAAAGCTTTCAATGTACTCACTCAATTCATTCCCGATGATGCCAAGAAGGATGCCAATGATAATGGTGCTGCAAACATGTGCTAGTCCGGATAAAAAAGTGACCTGTACGGTTTCGCCCAGGGTCCATTTCTCTTTGCGGCCTATTGCAAGCACCGGCAACCAGTGATTGGGAATAAGCGCATGCAGAAGACTGATTAAAAAGCTGCCTATAACAATTGAGGTCATATAACCGCGTAAGATACTACACGGCAGATAAATGTCGTCATTTTACCACCGGGTAACTCCACTATACCATCGGATAAGTATCACTTTGACGCGTTTTGCCTGCGGTCTACATTCGGGTTGTGAACAGGAAATCAGCACTAATTAAAACGATCATTTGAGCAAATTCTACATTATATGAAATCAATTTACCTGATTCTGTTTTCGATGTTTTTGACATCTGCTCTTTCGGGACAGGTTGTTATAACACCCGGTGCTAACCTGTACCTCACCGGAAATGCTCAGCTGACGCTGCAAAATTCCAGTTTCGTAAATAACGGAGGTTTTTTTACCGCTAACGGCAGGGTCACTTTCACAGGAACAGCTAACTCTTCCATTTCCGGTACCCAACCCACCCAGTTTTATAATCTTGAATTGAATAAATCACCAGGAAGTTTTGTTTCATTGCAAAGATCAATTGCAGTCAGTAATCAAATCATTTTTACTTCAGGCCTCCTTGAACTGAATGGTTATGATACGGATCTTGGCAGTACCGGATCACTGCAGGGTGAGAGTGAGAACAGCAGGGTTACCGGTAATGGAGGGGGTCAGGTAATTTTCAGTACGGTATTGAATGCTCCGGCGGGCGTTAATCCTGCCAACCTCGGCGCAATCATCAGCTCTTCTGAAAATTTGGGGACTGTTACCATCCGGAGGGGACATCAGTTGCAGACAGGCGGCGGTATGCCTGGTTCCATCCTTCGTTATTACGACATTTCAACATCAACGCTGTCTGACCTCAATGCCACACTGCGTATGAATTACTTCGATACGCAACTGAACGGAATTAATGAACAATCGCTGGTATTTTATAAAACCGATGACGGAATAAACTGGCTGCCGCAAGGATATTCATCAAGAAATGCAACTGAAAACTTTGTTGAAAAAACAGGCATCGCATCATTTCGCAG
Organism: Chitinophagaceae bacterium; assembly: GCA_036402175.1. GTDB lineage: Bacteria > Bacteroidota > Bacteroidia > Chitinophagales > Chitinophagaceae > DASPKM01. The sequence continues at coordinate 4,796 of DASWTK010000304.1, forward strand.
GTGGACCTTATCCGGGGCTGGGAATGCATTACCCGTGCAGTTTATATTATTCAATATAAGTTGTGAGGCAGGGAAAGCAGTAATTATCTGGAAAACCGCCAAAGAGCAGAACAGCAGTCGTTTTGAAGTAGAGAAAAGCACTGATGGCGTTCAGTGGACTTCAATTGCCAGTGTGCCGGCCGCCGGAAATAGCGGGAGCGAAAAAAGTTACTCCTTTATCGAAAATAACCCCGTTCAGAATTCTTATTACCGCATAGTGGGTTACGACCTGGATGGCAAAAAGCAATACACCAGCATTCTCCGCTCTTCGTGCAATGCAGCAGATGTATTTAAACTCTGGCCTAACCCGTCAACCCGTGTAGTATTCATCAATATTGTAACAAATGCCGCGTCTACTGCAATGATAAGGGTGTTCGATAGCAAGGGAGCATTGAGAAAGGAACAAAAAGTTCCGGTCTTAAGGGGAAGTAACCAGTTCAGTGTTGATCTGGGAGGATTGACAAGTGGGGTTTACTCGGTTTATGCAGAATGGGATAACGGACAAATGAAAAAGACTGTAAGTGTATTGAAACAATAGAATAAATAGTGCAAATATCATTTTGAATAAATAAATTATGACTCAACAACAGATCAATCATGTGCAGCAGTCCTGGAAGAAGGTGCTGCCAATAGCCAGACAGGCCGGACTCATTTTTTATGACAAGTTATTCGATCATGCTCCCGGAGTCCGCCATCTTTTTAAGCAGGATATCAGCGAGCAGGCGAACAAACTTGTAACCATACTTGGATACGTTGTTTCGAAGCTGAACCATATGGAAGAGCTGCTTCCTGAGGTTCAGAAACTCGGAGTCCGTCACAATGCATATGGAACAGAGCCCTCACACTACGAAGCTGTGGGGCACTGTCTCATTGCAACGCTGAGGGAGGGCCTTGGCAATGAATGGACACCCGAGGTACAGGATGCCTGGATCACCGCATACAACACCCTGAAAAATGTAATGATAGTTGCCCAGGCGGAGAGCAGGATGGTGGAATTATAAGTTAACGCAGGACTGCTATTGGCCGCCTGATGGTAGTTCCGACTGAGAAAATATGGTATATTTAGTATAATCACAATGCTATGCATCAAAAGAAAGCTGCTATCTTTTTGCCGGCATGTTTTGGACTACTAATATCATTCCACTCATCATTCAGTCAGACGTCGTATGTCTTGTCGCACGACAGCGTGCGCATCGCTTATGAAGTACATGGAAGTTCCACTCCGGCGCTTGTTTTTGTGCACGGTTGGTCGTGCGATAGAAGTTATTGGAATGACCAGTTGAAATCGTTTGCGCCTGAGTTTATGGTTGTGGCAATTGATCTTGGCGGACATGGAGAATCTGGTTTAGGCCGTAAATCCTGGTCGATGGAGTCGTTTGGAAGCGACGTTGCGGCTGTAGTAAATAAGTTAGGCCTTCAACGGGTTATTCTGATTGGTCATTCAATGGGAGGGGACGTTATTGCAGAAGCAGCGCGATTGCTGAAAAAACGTGTTGCAGGCTTAATCATGGTTGATACTTACAAAAAACTTGGGTCGGGACGGACACCCCAACAGGTGCAGGCGTTTGTTGGCCGGCTCCAAACTAATTTCCGTGATTCGACGAAGGCTTTTGTTCAGGGCATGTTTCTCCCGGGATCTGATCCTGCTCTTGTTAAGCGCGTTTCAGAAGATATGGCATCGGCTCCACCAGCGGTAGCTTTGTCTGCGCTGGAGCATGCGTTGAGTTATGGCCGGCAAATGCCGCATACATTGAAAGAACTGAAAATCCCCGTAATTGCCATCAATCCTGATAATGAAACTACAGATGTTCCTTCGATGGAGCAATATGGCGTTAAACTGATGTTCATGCCGGGTACAGGCCATTTCCTGATGATGGAAGACCCGCCCCGGTTCAACCGGATTCTCAGATCTGCTATTAATGAAATCATTAAATAAATGCAAGCATATAATTAAAACCTCTTTAATATACAGCGCATTTATTGCGATGGTCATTACCTGGCCATTAGTTACCGCTGCGCAGCTACCCAATTATCAATTGAACAGGATTCAGGAGGAAGAGGGATTAAGAACATCAGACGTCATTAATCTGGCAAGAGATAAAAAGGGATTCATGTGGATGGCGTCGCAAAGCTACGTTCAACAGTTTGACGGACGACATACACTGCAATTTTCTTTTAACGAATCGGTCAACAGGATTGTAATAGATGCGAAGGACAGAAAATGGGTTCTGACAAGAGGCAGCATATTTCTGTTCGTTGGGAATTACGAAGGTTTCCGTGAAATACCGTTGGAAAATAACATAGATCTGACCGTTGTTTATCTATATGAGACAGGAGGGGCGATTTATGCCCTGGGTGGAGGAAGGCATTTTATATTTAATGAATCATTGCAAAAATTTCAGTTTGCAGAATCCCTTATTAAGGATACCGCCATCCGGGTTACCCGTTATTTTGGAAAAGCAGACAACTTTCTTTTTTTTGGGAACGGCAATTCAGTATTCAGATTTGACCAGCAATCAAAAAAAACTATATCCATATTTATTGGGAATATCAATAACGTCATACCACTAACGGCAAAGGATCTGCTTGTTTCAACTGCACTCTTCAAAACTTATTATGTGAATCTGGAGAAGAGTGAAAAAATACTGATCGGTACGGGAAAGAATAAAGAGCCGGCATTTGGGAATAACCTTGTATTGTACAGTGGACTAAAGCAGAAGGATGACCGATATCTCATCAGCAGCAACAAAGGATTGTTTCATTTTAATACCGGTACACAATCAGTTAATCGGCCCGTTTTTTATTATAACGGACGGCTACTCGAAAATCAGCAATCCACCACCTTCCTTTATTCCGACGGTCGCGGCAGCATTTATATGAATCATGCCGATGGAATATTCTTCATGAATAACAGTGCTGATTTTATTCAGTATTTCAGAAATTATAGTTACGCGAATGAAAAGATGCCCAGCAATGATGTGAGAAATTTTTCTGAGGATGCCGGGGGAAATATCTGGATGGCTACCACTAATGGGATATTGCGACTGAATATTGAAACCGGCGAGCTGAATACTTTTGATCCGTTAAAGCGGAAAAATATCATAGATATCCCTTCTTACCGTCAGCTTCTTGATGATAATACATACTTATGGATTGGTACTTCGGGTAATGGCGTATACCGTTATCATAAGCGGGCAGGCAGTTACGAACGGCCAGTTTTTGCAGCTACGGAAGAGGGGAAAAAAGAGGCTGAGGCATTTAACATCCTTTATGTTTGGGAGATGCTTAAAATGTCGGATGGTAAGATCCTGGTTGTGGGAGGCGCACGCTTGTTTATTATAGATCCGGTTAGCTTACTAACAAAGCAGGTGCGCGTTGCCGTATCTCCCGCGGTTTCACGATCAGCCATTCAGGATCTGTCAGGCAGGATATGGCATGGCACTACCAGTGGGTTATTCTGTTATGATACGGCCTTCAATTTACTTTTCAGGCTGCGTGATTCATTGCCTGACAAAAGAGTCGCATCGTTTTGTGAATGGAAGAAAAATAAAATGCTGATTGGGTCTAAAGGACTGTTTGAGGTGGAAGTCAGTGATCATAAAATTGTGTCATTTAAACAGAAGAAATCAATTCCGGCAGGACTTCTCATTTACTGCATGAAACAGGACAAACAGGGTTTCGTTTGGTTGGGAACCAATGATGGTATATACCGGTACGATCCTGAAAAGGATGAATCGATCATGTTCGACCGGTCGGATCATGTGCAGTCGCAGGCGTTTAACAGCGATGCGGCTTTCATCAGCAGCAAGGGTCTTTTATTCATGGGAGGGAAAAATGGCGTGAACTATTTTGATCCGTCAACTTTTGTACGTCAGCCGCAATCGCTGGACCCGCGGATTTTGGCTTTCGCGGTAAACATTGGCGACTCTACTCAATATGGTGCCGGCCAGCACATACCTTACAGCAGCCGGAACATTGACTTCATCATCAGCGCGCCTGAATATAAAAAGCCATTCAGGTTACAATACCGCTACCGGCTCAGTAATGATGAAAAGCTTTGGACATATACCGGCTTCAATAACCATGTTCGCATTTCGAAACTGCAACCGGGAAAATATTCATTGCAGGCATCGGCAAGTTATGACGGCAATGAGTGGTTTGACAGCAACGACCTGGTGCCATTCACAATTTTAAAGCCATGGTGGCAAACCTGGTGGTTCAGATTGCTTTGCGTGGCCGCCATCGCGTTTGCTGTCTGGAGATTTGCGAAATACCGGAGAAAGAAGAGGGAAGCGGCGGAATTAAAGCGCACGATAGAGTATTTTAATTATTCCGGTTCCGCTGAATCATCTGCCGGATCGATCTTATGGGACATCGCACGAAATTGTATCTCCAGGCTGGGACTTGAAGATTGCGTGATCTACCTGCTGGATGAAAAACGAAATGTGCTGGTGCAAAAAGCCGCTTATGGAGCTAAAAGCCCTAAGGCATTTGAAATATCAAATCCGATTGAAATACCTGTTGGCAAAGGAATTACAGGAGAGGTGGCAAAGACCAGGAAAGCAATGATCGTCAACGATACATCAAAAGATGATCGTTATATAATTGATGATGAAAAAAGATTGTCTGAACTGACAGTGCCAATCATCCATGATGGCAAGCTGATTGGGGTGATTGACTCAGAGAACAGGAAAAAGAATTTCTTTACTGCTCATCATCTGAAGACAATGGAAACCATTTCTTCTCTTTGTGCTTCAAAGATCGCGACCGCAGTAGCGCTTGAGGCGGCAAAGAAAGCTGAAAGTGAACTGATCAGCCTTAACGGTAAGATGATGGAATCAAAGTTCATCAATCTGCGGCTGCAGATGAATCCGCATTTCCTGTTCAATATCCTTACCACTATTCAATACTTAATAGTAAGCAACCAGGTGAACAAAGCCACAAACTACCTGGATATCTTCGCCGGATTCTTACGCTCGCTTCTGAACTATGCTGAGGAAAATGTGGTATCGCTGGATGAAGAATTACGCATTCTTAATATGTATGTTGAGCTGGAATCACTATGCCTTGATGAAACATTTGTCTGGGATGTAAATGTGGAAGAGGACATCGACAGGGAAGAAGTACTGGTGCCTTTTATGCTTCTGCAGCCATTTGTTGAAAATGCCATCAATCATGGGCTGATCCATAAGATCGGTGAAAAGCGCTTTTGCATTACCATCAAAGATCATGATGAGGATTCGCTCATCTGCATTATTGAGGATAACGGTGTAGGCAGGAGCGCTTCAGAGGCGATCAAGCGAAAAAATTTATCCAACGTATTGCATCAGAGCAAAGGGATCGGCATAGTTGAAAAAAGGCTGGAGCTGCTTCAGCAGAAAACTTCCAAACGCGCCTGTTTCGAAATAGAAGACCTTTATAAAAATGGCGAGCCGTCAGGTACGCGGGTCAGAATCATTATTCCTTATTACTCAACCGAAGAAATATGATCAAAGCAATGATCGTTGACGATAAAACTGCTGCCATCGAATTATTGAGGTGGCAGATCAAAGAACATTGCCCGGAAATAACATCAGTTGCTTCTGCTACTTCTGTTGCCGAAGCATTACCGCTGATAGCGAATTTTGAGCCCGATATCCTTTTCCTGGATATTCAGCTGCCACAGGAAACCGGATTTGACCTCCTGGCCAGAGTGAAGAAGTGGGATTTTGAAGTGATATTTACAACTGCATTCAATGAATATGCTATCCAGGCAATCCGTTTCAGCGCATTGGATTATCTGCTGAAGCCAATAAACGGGAACGACCTGAAGAAGGCCGTTGAACGGTATAAGGCCAAGAAAGAATTCGCCCCGGGAGGGGAAGAGCTGTACCGCAATTTCATCCGCAACATCACTCAGGATCATACCAAGCCATTAAAGCTGGCACTGCCTGGAATTAATGGAATTGAATATGTATTACTGGAAGAAATAATCCGCCTGCAAGCCGAACGAAATTATACCCGCCTGTACTTTGTAAAGGCAAAGAGTTTTCTGTCGTCCAAAACGCTTGGCGACTATGAAAAAATTCTCCGCGATTCTGGATTTATGCGGGTGCACAGATCGCATCTTATCAACCCAATACACATAGCTGGTTATGAAAAGCAGGGTATGGTAAAGTTGAAAGATGGTTGTGAAATAGAGGTTTCCAGAAGGAAGAAGGAATCGGTCCTTAACCTGTTCAGGACAGCCCGGTAGTTTTGGTAATACTGTTTAATGTCGTCACCGCTCCGCTGACAGGTTTAATTTCCCTCAAATGAATAAGGTATGCAGGTTGAAAAGAATTGGTAACTTAATGTAAGCTTTTCAGATACCGGATTCTTTTTATTCATCTTTAAATCGAATCTATGCTCTTTAACAAACCATACCTGTTATTCCTGATAGGAGTTTTTGCTGCATTCGTTCTTCCTGCCGGAGCCCAGCCAAAAAAAAACTACAACGTTCTCCTGATCATGTCCGATGATTTGAATGTTAACATGGAATGTTATGGAAATCCATTTGTAAAAACTCCAAATTTAAACAGTTTGGTGAAGCGGTCAGTAAGGTTTGATCGTGCATATACGCAGTTCCCGCTTTGCAGTCCCAGCAGGGTATCAATGTTAACAGGCTACCGGCCGGATGTCACCGGAGTTTATGATCTGGTTAAATTATTTCGCGATAATATTCCTGATGCTGTAACCCTACCTCAATTGTTCAGATCAAATGGATACTTCAGTTGCCGCGTTGGCAAAATCTTTCATTATGGTGTTCCCGGTCAAATAGGAACGAACGGGCAGGATGATTCTGTATCATGGGACAAAAGAGTTAACCCCATCGGAATAGATAAAAAGGAAGAAGACAAACTTGTAAATTTTACTCCTCAAAGGGGAATCGGGTCTTCTTTTACTTATATGATCTCGGAAGGTGATGACGAATTGCAAACGGATGGTATTGCAGCAACTGAAGCAATTAAGGTAATGGAAGAGGTGAGAGATAAACCATTTTTCCTTGCAGTTGGATTTTACAGGCCACATTGTCCTTTTGTAGCCCCCAGGAAATATTTTGAGATGTACCCTGAAAAAGTTGAATTGCCGAAAAGACATCCGGACGATTGGAAAGATATTCCGCAAGTTGCCGCCTGGTCAGCAGAAAACTTTGGTGTTGACGAATTAAAATGCCAGGAAATACTTCGCGCGTATTATGCGTCTGTTTCTTTTATGGATGCACAGGTTGGCAGATTGCTTGAAGCCCTCGACCGGCTGAAACTTGCTAATAATACAATTGTTGTTTTTGCGAGCGATCATGGTTACCTGACCGGCGAACATGGACAATGGATGAAACAAAGTTTATTTGAACCATCTGCCAGGGTTCCGCTGATCATTTCTGTTCCGGGGCAAACTAATGGCATTCCCTGCAAAAGGACCGTAGAATTGCTGGACGTTTATCCTACACTTACAGACCTTTGCGGCCTTACTCCTCCGAAAGATATTCAGGGAAAAAGTTTGTCAGTACTTCTGAAAAATCCAGATGCCCGATGGGAAAAACCCGCGTATACCCAGGTTCAGCGCATATTGAGACGTGGCCAGCCTGATCAGAAGTTCATTATGGGTAGAAGTGTTCGCAATGAAAGATGGCGATACAATGAATGGGATGAGGGAAAAGAAGGTGTGGAGTTATATGATCATCAATCTGACCCGGAGGAATACACGAACCTGGCAAAGGATACCCGGTATACCTCTGTAGTAAAAGATATGTCAGCTTTGCTTCGTAAAAATAAGTAAGCTATTAACGTGCACTAATTGTACTCGTTCCATTTTGGCCAGTAAGTCCTTTTGTACCGGAGGCTCCACCAAGGCCAGGCGCACCAGCAGGCCTGACCAGTGATTTAGAATCAGGGCAGCCACCACCTGCACCTCCCGGTCCACCAGCGCCACCAGCGCCTCCATTCCCACCAACACCACCGGGGTTTTGTATTATAAAGTTGGAATTACTGATGGATATGTTGCCGATCTTACTATACACAATGGATACGCTTCCACCATTCCCACCATTTCCGCCATTTCCTCCTTTTCCTCCGTTACCACCCTGTCCGGCATTGCAAACGCAGCTTGCATTTCCACCTCTTCCACCATTACCACCATAACCGCCGAATCCGCCATTGCCACCAGGAATATTAATAGTAAGTGAGCCGATGTTCCTGATCTTTAAATTCAGCGAAATGGATTTTCCGATCATTCCCGCAGCCCCGTTAGCTCCATTCATACCATTGGAGCCTTTCATGCAATTTGGAGCCGCACCGGCCGAACTGCCACTTGCCCCGCCATATCCATAGTTCGACTGTCCGATGATCTTGACATTATTTCCAATGGTAACATCCGTTGCCGTTACAGTCCATCCATTCATGGTTGGCGGAATAATGATGGTGACATTATCGCCAAGGGTGAATTTTTTTAAGGAAAGGATACGGTCCTCAGCGGTTAAAACTTTTGTACTTCCAGGTGCGAAAATTAAATCCTGCGCGGTTAAAATAATAGGAGAAGCTAATAAAAGTAAAAGGATAGGAGTTCTCATAAAATCAAGGCAGTTTAATGGTAAAGGAATAGGATGCGATAAATACCGATATATAGTTACAAAAAAAACATGAAACGGACTATGACCATTTCATGTTTTTAGATACGTAAAATATATGAATCCAATCAGGAAGCGAGGATCTGCTTGTCGCGGGAACGGGCATCACTGTTCACCCTGTAATTCAAAGCGGCAGTTGTGCCGCCGGTAACATCCAGGGTTACGCCGGTGATCTTCGCTGCATAGTCAGAGGAAAGGAATACAGCGGCATTGGCTATGTCGGCCATCAACGGAAGCTCCTTCAGCATGGTATCGTCTTTCATTTTCTGCAGAATTGGTTTCATTTCATTTGGCATGCTCCTTATAGCTTCCTTAAACACATTTGAATCCGGAGAACCCCCTGAACGAATATTTACTACACGCACCCCATACGGTCCCAGCTCTGAAGCAAGATTTGTACACAGACATTCAATAGCCCTGCAGGCGGGAGCGAAGCCACCAGTATATGGGTAACCAATTCCACCTGGCGTTGCAGTTAATGATAAGATCACGCCTGAACCTTGTTTCATCATGATCTTTCCGGCAGCAACTGCTGTTAAAAATCGGGTGTGCAGCATATATGAAACGGGGCTAATGAAATCGTTCACCTGCATTTCCACCAGCGGAATATTTTGCACCACATCGGTTCCGGTTGCATCGAAAGAGATATCGACAGTACCTGCTTTTTTTACCACCATTTCAAGATGTTCATTGATAGCTTTTTCATCCAAAGCATCTACCTGATGAACTTCGGTTTGACCACCGGCAGCGTTGATCTCATCAGACAATTTCTGAACCGGTCCGGTATTCCGGCCGGTTAAAAAGATCTTTGCACTTGCAGCGGCAAGCGCCCTTGCAACAGCGCCACCAAGGGAACCTCCGGCGCCATAGATGACCGCATTCTTGTTATGAAGCATTATGAATAATTTCCTGCAAACGTACAATTCAATTCAACTTTATTGCAGGGTCGATTGCGGCAATTTCAGGGTAGGTATGCGGCATTTAATTTAATGTGATCTTCCCTACCGCAATTTTCGACTTCCCGAATAACCTGTCTTCTTTTCCAATTATGTACATCCCGTCCTCAGTAACCGAGCCAAGCCTGGGCATTGAAGTGGGAATATCTGAGTTGGAAAAGAACATTCTGCGTACACATTTTCCTGTTGCTTCATCCACAATGACAGAAAAACAGTCTGATTTACCAAACCGGTTGGTGGTCCTAACATTCTGACCGGGCTGCGTTACCACCGCATTTCTTGGATTATCATTGAACAACAGGCAGATGGAATTTTTATTCTGAATAGCAGCGAAGCCGGCATAGAACGGCCTGTTACCAACATCGAAGAATGCCGGCCCAACAAGTCCTGAACTGCTTCCACCTGAGATCACTTCCCTTTGTGCTTTTGGCAGCACCTGCAGCCATCCGATGTTACCGCCCGCGTCAATTTTGCACATCAGCAGGTCGCCACATTCATAAACCGAATAGGTGCGCGTAGTCCAGTTCCCGGGCGATCCATTGACACCCGGAGAATAACTCTGCGTAGTATAAGTGTAATGGTGATACTTTTCGGCAAGGATCACTAAACCGTTGTCTGCCGTATACAATACATTCCGGAATTGCATGTATTTTGAAAAAGCTTCACCTTCATCTTTTATCTTATCCAGTTTTTCGCGCTCTTTTCTTTCGGCCCTCGTTTCTTTTTCATCTTCATCCGTCTCACCTGTCTCATCGGTGTTTGTAGCCAGCAACGAATTATTGATCGCCTTTTCGGTTGTAGAAATTACTTTTCCTGAAACCGGGTCAATGCGCTGTACCAGCATTCCGTCTATAGTCTTACCTTTTTTGCTGTTATTGTAAAAACCTACGAGCACCAGCGGTTTATTTTTTTCCTGAACCAGCTTGGTACTGGTAATCCATTTCCCGTTAATGCTGGTATTTATCTCAGTTTGCTGTTTTCCCTGCTCGTCGTACAGGCGGATGTTGTAGTTGGCAAAGTCCAGGAATTTATCCTTCTTTTTCTTTCCCTCCTGGTATTCATATACTCTTCCAACCAGAATTGTTTTTTTATTGGCGGTATATAAAAGATCTTCCAGCTGAAACGTTTTCGGATCAAATTCATTTGAAATATTCACCGGTTTGCCGGTAGCCTTGAGCTTTTTGTCGAATTCCTGTATCCTGTATTCATTTTTTTCCCTGCCAATAACACTGCTTACCACAATGATCTTTGAACTGTCCGTATTCAGGGAGATCTTGTAATTGATATCATCCTTTTTGTCGTCTTTCTGAAAAGACGTGAGCGGCGACCAGTCGCCCAGCAATGCGCCTGAAGTTTTATCAATTTCAGCGCCGTATACATTTAGCGTACGTTCCTTTTTTTCGTAGTCAGACGCAAACAGGAACATCTTATCCTGAATAACAAAGAACTGGACGAATTCTTTTCCTTTCAGTTCCTTATTGTAATCATTCCGGAATAATTCGTTCAGGTTCTTGTCGAGTTTAATTAAAGTTGCGGAAGACCTCAGCGTTGCGCCGATCACAAAATATGTTTTCATAGCAAGGTGACCTTCCTGCAGGTAAGCGCCGCTTTTGTCTGCATAAATTACTTCAAGGTCGGTGCTGCCTTTACGCATTTTGAATTCGTCGCCCCATTTAACTTTGGGCTTTTGA
>DASWTK010000305.1:0-39571 GCA_036402175.1 Chitinophagaceae bacterium
AACTTGTGGATCACTTCGTCCCTGAATCCGCGTTCATGCAGGTAGGTTAGCGCCACGTCCTGCCCTTCGGCCGTATTCAGCAGATTATCTGTAAAGAATTTCTGCGCGAAGTTGTTGATGATGTAAAGGCTGTCAGCAACCTGTTGCTGCAACTTTTGGTCGGGACTGATCTCAGTTTCCTCAATCTCTACATTATACTTGTTTGCAAGCCAGCGCAACGCTTCTACATAGCTGTACTTTTCGTGATCCATCAAAAAGCTGATGGTATTGCCGCTTTTGCCGCAACCAAAACATTTGTAAATCTCCTTTACCGGAGAAACTGTGAAAGAAGGCGTTTTTTCATTGTGAAAAGGACAGAGGCCGAGATAGTTAACCCCCCTTTTTTTGAGCTTTACAAAACCACCAATGATCTCGATAATGTCTATGCGGCTCTGAATCTGTTGTATGGTTTGCTGTGAGATCAAGGTTCCGAATTGGGCGTGAAAAGTACGCAAAAACGGTGTAAAAAAGATTTAAGCCTTTTCTGTGACTTCCCGATTCTGTGTATTACTTTCGGGGCCTATCAATCTGTCCCGCTATGCGCACCAGTGCCGGTAAAGTTTACAGCTACAAAAAGGGCAATCCCTACGTCATAGGCCTCGTTCCCAAAGAGGCTAAACTGATCCTTGACATCGGATGCGGCGCCGGTGACACGGGCGACATTCTTACAGAGCACGGTTATATTGTAGATGGGATCACCATTTCCGAAGACGAAAAAAGAGAAGCCCAGAAGGTATTGCGGAATGTTTACGTTTATAATGTTGAACAGGGACTCCCCCCGGAAATGAATGAGCAGTACGATGTAGTGATACTTTCCCATGTGCTTGAACACATTTGTTATCCGCAGCGGCTGTTGAAAGACATACACAGCAGGCTAAGGAAAGATGGCATTCTGATCATCGCTCTGCCGAATCTGATGCATTTCAATTCCAGGTGGAAGCTCACCAGGGGTAATTTCAAATATGAGGAATACGGAATCTGGGATTATACCCACTTCCGATGGTATACGTTCAAGTCGGCACAAGACCTGTTAAAGGAAAATAATTACACCATTGAAAAAGCCGATGTAAGCGGATGGATCCCTTTTGAACACCGGCTGAAGAAGATCACCCCAGCCGGCGTTCGTAATGGAATATTTAATCTGCTTAAAAAAATATCTCCGGGCCTGTTCGGCTTTCAGCTCCTGTATGTTGCCAGGCCGGTAAAGTAGCCTACTCTGTAATTGTTCCAATTCCGAAAGCAACTCCTACTGTAGCCGCTATGTGGCGGTTCTTCCATTTATATGAGTTGTCTTTGCTCACATTCCGTAAACCGCTGTAATAGCTCACATCTGTATTCAGCCAGGTATTCCTGGTAAGCCGTACGTTCAATCCAAGTCCGCCCTGAATTCCAAGGTCGAATCTGTCAAGCACCTCTTTTGTTTTTGTAGCAGCCAGCGTTTCACCTCCCGTTGTTTTTAGCTTTTGCTTTCCGCCAATAAGATAACCCAGTGTTGGTCCGGCAAAGATCTTCGGCCTTGCCTTATCGCCAAGCTCTCCAAAGAAATAAAGCGCTTTAAATGGCATGCGAATATAATTTGCATGAAGAACGCTTTCGGTTCCTGGAAGCGGTTCTTCCAGTTTTACACCTTCGCGGGAAAACTTCGCATCGAAACCAAATCCCCAATGGGCACCTGCGCTATACACCATGGTTACTCCGGCGCTCGGGGCCAGCTTGAACTCTTTGTTTCCGTCGAAACCGGTCATCCAGGCATGACCCAGACCAACGATTGGGCCGAAGGATACATTCTGTCTGAATTTCTGCGCCGGCGCAGATGCGGCGATAACCAAAAGGGCAACACATAACAATTTGCTTTTCATACATTTTCTATTTGTGGTTCCTTCGGCTGTTGAAAAAAACCATGCCATTGTCTAACAATTTGTAAAAATCAACCCCAATACCTTGTAGAACAATAACGAGCCGCTAACGAAACACTTTTGTCTCTCAACAGGAAATAATGCAATTTTTGTATGACCGTTCCGTTTTGATAATATTAATTTCTTATACCTGAAAACCCCAAGTCCGTATGAATACTTTTGAAAATGCCCAACAGGCATTGGCTGAACAAGCCTATATCATAGATTTTCATATTACGCGTGCCAGCAAGCTGGCCTATATGAGGATCCAGAGCTGGAAAATGGCCGCTACTACTCCCGGAGTTGCCAAAGATTTCCTGAAAGAAACAGAAACCTTCCTTCAACAGACTTTCTTCAGTTCAGTTACAACCAACTATATCCTGAATGAAGAAGGGTATTATTTCTCGCAGCTTGAGAATTAAACACGGCATGCTTTTAGCGCCTACCTTTGGAAAAGCACTAACCCGATAAAAACTATGAAACGTTCCAACTTACTGTGGCTTCTGGTTCTTTGTTTCGTTGCCGTAAGCTCCTTTGTTATTCTGAAGTGGTCGCCTGCAAAGGGTGATGTTGCTTCACATTCTTTAAAAGATACTACACTAAATCCCGGAAAAACTGATACCGATAAAACCAACGGTGACTCAGCCGGAAATAACCTGGCTGTTGCCCTAGATACAGCAGCGTATAATCAGAAACTGATTGATAACACCAATGGTGATTCATCGGGCCGCTGGCCTGTTAAAGCGCCTTATCCAAGAGCGGGTGCAATCCTTCCTTTCAAAAGGGTGATCGCTTATTATGGCAACCTTTATTCGAAGCAGATGGGCATCCTGGGTGAATTACCCGAGAATGAAATGATCCAGAAGCTCCAGGGTGAAATGAAAAAATGGGAAGCTGCCGACCCGAAAACACCGGTTCAGCCCGCGCTGCATTACATATGCGTGACCGCGCAACAGGCTCCTGGTTCTGCGGGAAAATACAGGCTGCGCATGCCTTTTACACAGATCGAAAAAGTGCTGGCAATGGCCGCGAAGATCAATGCGATCGTATTCCTGGATATCCAGGTTGGATTAAGCAACCTTCAGACAGAAGTGCCAGAACTTGAAAAATATCTTAGAATGCCAAACGTCCATCTCGGCATTGACCCGGAATTTTCCATGAAAACAGGTCATGCTCCTGGTAAGGTGGTAGGCACTTTTGACGCCGCAGATATAAATTACACCATCAACTACCTCGGCAAACTGGTAAAAGAAAACAATCTTCCTCCCAAGATCCTGGTGGTTCACCGCTTCACAGGACCAATGGTCACCAATTCAAGCCAGATAAAGCCAACTCCTGAAGTTCAGGTTGTAATGCATATGGATGGATGGGGCGAGGCCGAACGCAAGATCGGAACCTACCAGCGTTTCATTTACCCGCAGCCGGTACACTTCACCGGATTCAAGATCTTTTATAAGAACGATACTAAAAAAGTGAACCGTACTGAAGTAATGCAACCGGCGCAATTGCTGAAACTGAAGCCGCAGCCTATTTATATTCAATATCAATAAGTTTCGGGTTTCGTGTTTCGTGTTTCGGGTTTCGGGTTTTGTGTTTCGGGTTCTTCTCCGGAAAGTTCTTGGGGAATGAGTTTTGGGTTTTGGGTTTTGTGTTTCGGGTTCTTCTCCGGAGAATTCTGGGAGAATTAGTTTCGGGTTTCGGGTTCGCGGTTTCTGGTTCTTGAGACTAGTAAATTGCGTTACAGTTTTTTAGATATTTTCGAGTTGTATTCCAGGAGATAATTTTGCGGATAACTTGGTCTATTACAGACTAACCAAAAATTTCGAAACCCATCCCGAAACCCGCTCTTCAACAACGCTCCGGCGAAGAACCCAAAACCCAAAACTCAACAACACTCCGGAGAAGAACCGGAAACACAAAACCCGAAACACGAAACCCGAAACCCGAAACCCAACAACACTCCGGAGAAGAACCCAAAACCCAAAACTCAAAACCCGAAACCTATAAAAACGGTACTTTTGCCCTTGAATGACAAAAACCGGTCAATACGAGGTGGTGGTGGGATTGGAGGTTCATGCGCAACTGCTTACCAACAGCAAACTTTTTTGTGGCGATAGCGCCGGATATGGAGGCGAACCAAATACGCATATAAGCCCGGTAACACTGGGTTATCCGGGAACGCTTCCGGTTTTGAACAGAAAAGCGATTGAGTACGCTATAAAAATGGGGCTGGCTTGCCATTGCGGGATCACACATACAAATTACTTCGCACGTAAAAATTATTTTTACCCCGACTTGCCCAAAGGCTATCAGCTTACACAGCACACTACTCCAATCTGCACGGAAGGTTATGTGACAATTGAAGTAGGGAATAACTCCAAAAATATCAGGCTCAATCGCATTCACCTTGAAGAGGACGCAGGGAAAAGTCTGCACGATATTGCTGAAGACGCTACCTGTATTGACTTCAACAGAGCAGGTGTTCCACTGATCGAAATTGTCACTGAACCAGATATCAGCAACGGGGAAGAGGCTTACGCCTACCTGACAGTATTAAGGCGAGTGCTCAGGTATCTTGAAATTTGCGATGGCAATATGGAAGAAGGCAGCATGCGTTGCGATGCCAATATATCTGTAAGAAAAAAAGGTGAAACAAGGCTCGGAACCAAGGTGGAGGTCAAAAACCTGAACTCTATAAGGAACGTGAAAAGAGCCATTGAATATGAGGCAGAGCGTATGATCGGGCTACTAGAAAATGGCGGCTCCATTGTTCAGCAAACACGCAGCTTCGACGCCGGCGCGGGCACTACCTTCGCACTAAGGACAAAAGAGGAAGCCAATGATTACCGTTACTTTCCTGATCCTGATCTTCCTCCCTTTATAGTAACCGATGAATGGATAATGGAGATCCGGGCTTCACTGCCTGCCCTGCCAGCTGAGCGAATTGATAAATATGTTGCGGAATACAATCTTTCGATGTACGATGCAAGACAACTGACAGATGAAAAGGAAATGTCTGAGTACTTTGAGCGCGTTATCTTGCATACCGGCAATTATAAATCCGCCGCAAACTGGCTGCTTGGTCCTGTAAGGTCATGGCTTAATGAAAACGGCGTTGCGATGGAAAGCCTGAAACTGGAACCATCGTCCATCGCGGAACTGATTAAGTTGGCAGACGATGGGAAGATCAGCTTTTCGATTGCCGCGTCGAGGGTTTTGCCTGTGATGATGACGCATCCTCACAAATCACCTTCCGAAATCATTCGTGAATTGAACCTTTTGCAAACCGGTGATGCGGAAACAGTTGGTGCCTGGGTTGATATGGTTCTTCAGAATATGCCTGATAAGGTTTCTGAATATCAGAAAGGAAAAAAAGGACTGATAGGCTTATTTGTAGGGGAAGTGAAAAAGATTTCGAAAGGGAAGGCCGATCTTAAACTTGTAAATGAAATATTGAACGAAAAACTGAATAAATAATTTAATTCAATCCAGATGATCAGACAATTATGCGTGTTGCTTTGCAGTGTTATCCTGCTGTCTGCCTGTAAGAGTTCGTCCGACGGCCATTTTCGCATTACTGTAAATTTTACAAATGCAAATTCTCCCGCCATGGTGGGTCAATCAATGCCGGGCGCTGCACCAGTGAGCCGTGTAAGCAAAGTTTATTTATACGAGGTTCCGTTTGGCAGCAATAATCCGCCTGTGACCCTTGATTCAGCTTTGATCACGGAGAACCAGGGCAAATTTGAACTGGAAGGAGAAGGGAATGACCAGGGTTTGTATGAGCTTGAATTCAATAACGGTCATATTGTATTGCTTACAAATGACGAAACAGACATCAATATTGAAATTGATTTCGCGAAAAAGGATAATTATTACACGGTCAGCGGATCTCAGGCCAGCATGCAGATGAAAGATTTCATGCAGGCATATACCGATCACAGCTTAAGGGTAAACCAGGCATTTGCAGAAATGGATAGCCTTAAGCAATTCAACGCATCGGACAGTGTGATACTTTCCGCTACGGAAGTAAAGAACGACAGGGTCAGGGATTTGAATGTATATCTTAAGAAGTTTGTAAGTGAGACAACCCATCCCGCAGTTGCGATGTTTGCATTAGGATGGGCTTCCAGGTCATTCAGCAAGCAGGAGTTCGAAGCCAGTCTGCAGGAAATGGTAAGAAAGTTTCCGCAGCACAAACCCATGGCCGAATTGAAAGAGAATTATGATGCACGCCAGTCACAGCTGGCGGAAATGGAAAAAAGAAAAAAGGAAGAGAGCTCGTGGACAGGTAAATCCGCGCCTGATCTGACCCTTCCGGATGTGAACGGAAAGCCCGTAAAGCTTTCATCGTTCAAAGGAAAATATGTACTGGTTGACTTCTGGGCCAGCTGGTGCCGTCCCTGCCGCGATGAAAATCCTGCAATTGTGCAGGCATATAACCGGTTCAAGGATAAAAATTTTACGATCGTTGGCGTATCGCTCGATAAAACAAAAGAAGATTGGCTGAAGGGAATTAAGGAAGACAACCTGACCTGGACTCACATAAGCGATCTTCAGTTCTGGAATAGCAAGGCGGTAGAAGTGTACAAATTTTCGGGCATACCTTTCAATGTATTACTGGACCCGGAAGGCAAAGTAATTGCGGAAGGTTTACGCGGAGAGCAACTGGAAAGAAAACTGGAGCAATTATTTCCGTGATAATATTTCAACTAGCGGAGATCAGTAATCGCCATTAGGTTATAAAATAAAAAATCCCCCGCACATTGCGGGGGATTTTTTTATTTACGCAACCCGTAATTAATAACCTGGGTTTTGAACCATCAGAGGATTGGCTTGCAACTCTCTTCTTGGTATCGGTAACAGGAACCTGAAGCTTCCCGCAGGAAGTGTGGCGCCGGTTGCGCTTGGAGCATCAGTACCAATACGTACAACAGGTAAACCTTTCCTTCTCAGATCCCAGAATCTGTGACCTTCAAAAGCAAGTTCCTTAAATCTTTCCAGCATGATCTCGTCTATTGCCTGCTGTTTGGAGGTGAATACAACCGGAGTATAGCCGGTGATCCTGGCAGCTCTTAGAGCATTCACATCAGATTCAGCACTGTTAGCACCGGTAATAGCACCAGTTTCAGCTCTGGCTTCTGCACGGATCAGGTACATCTCCCCGGTTCTGAATACTTTCACGTCGGCCACATTTTCACCTGACGTTCCATATGCAGTTCCTGCATACTTGTTTACAAGACGTGATGGCCTTCCGACAGCGGCAAGTATCGGCTCGCTTTTCAGATAAGCGGTAAAACGAATGTCGTTGGTTGCATCATAACTGTTCCATAATTTATCTGAAGGCGACCAGAGTACAACACCAATACCGTTACCGGAAGCTGATGCGGATGTACCGCGGTACAATGAGCCGAGCCTGTTATATGGATTGAAAGTGTTTGACCTGTCGAGCTTAAAAGCTACTTCTTCAGTATTGGCATCAGTCCAGATACCAGTAAAATTGGCTCTTGGTGAAAGCGGAATGGCGTTGATGTATTCTGTACTGTATGTGATAGCATTTGCCCAGTCGTTCATATACAATGCAACACGCGCCTGAAGTCCGACCACTGCGATCTTTGTTGCGCGAAACTTGTCAGACGTACCGGTTAAAGCAGGCAACAAGTTTTTTGCCTCTGTCATGTCCGCAATGATCTTCTGATAATAAGTGGACATTTTTTCCCGTGCTATCGGAGTTTTTGAAGGTACCGTGTACACTTCTGTCTGGAAAGGCATCGCAAGTCCATCGGCAGTATAATTGCCGGTGTAGAATCTTGCAAGTTCAAAATGTGCAAATGCCCTTATAAAAAGCGCTTCACCTTTGAGTCTGGGTTTTAATGCAGGATCGCCTGGTCTTGTAGAATCTGCATTATCAACGGCCTGCAGTATCCTGTTCGCCCGGTCTATCACCGCATAGAAATTTGCCATCGCGGTGAAATTATCCCTGATCGTTACATCTTCAGGGCCGTACTGCCATTCGTGTGTGGATATCGAGTTATAAAATTCACCAGCTGTTTTCACTTCATCGGAAAAAGTGCTGTTCAGCAGATAGCCCATCTCAGGAACCATACCAGCATATGCACCGATAACTCCCTGTTCAACGTTCTCAACAGTCTGGAACGCGTTTGTGTCTTTGATGAAATCTTCATCCTCGATCTCGATCAGCTTCTTGCATGATAGAAGAGTTGAGATCAGTAAGACAGTTAATAACAATTTATTTTTAAGTTTCATCATGTTTACATTTAGGATTGAAAAAATAACATTCATTAGAAATTAATATCAAGCCCGGCAACCACCATTTTAGGGTTCGGATATTCATTCAGGCTTATGTTGTTATTGTCTTCAGGATCTGGTCCTTTCCATGGACTCCAGATCGCGAGGTTCTGGAACTGAACGTAAAACCTCGCACCCTTGATAAGCTTAGTGCCTCCGATATTTATTTGTTGAATGTTATATGCTACATTAAGATTCCTGAACCTGAGGAATTTTGCATCCTGATAGTCGGCCGATGTGAAGCCCCTGTCGTATAAAGGACTTTGAATCCACTTCACATCTCCCGCTTTTTGCCATTGTTCAGTCAATACTTCCCTTCTCTGATTCACTGCTGCGGCATAACCTGATATACCCCTGGTAACCCAGCTTTCGATATTATTATACCTTACAACGTCGAACTGATAAGAGAAGAATGCAGAGATCTGAAGATTTTTCCACCGGAAATCAGCGTTGAAGCCACCTGTATGAACAGGCATGAATGTTCCGTATTTCGCAAAGCTTGGCGCATTTGCAGGATCAAGCGTTACAGAACCATCTGCAGCTTCATACCTTGGCCTGCCTGTTGCAGGATCTGCTCCAAGATAATTAGGACCATAATGTGATCCATAAGGAAGTCCTTCCTTGATAAGGAAAGTACCCGCAACATATTCAGTAACCTGTCCAAGGTCTTCAACTGTATTCTTGTTGATCGCGTGGTTCATGCTGAAAGTAAGATCCATGTTCTTCTGTCTGATGATGTCAACAGAAGCCATGATCTCTACTCCTTTGTTTGACATTGTACCCGCGTTCACTGTAGTTGAAGCGAAACCTGATTCGTAAGGAAGATTCTGAGTTACGAACAGATCCAGTGTTTTGTTCTTGTAAAAATCCATTGAAAGACGGAACCTCTTCCACAAAGCAAGATCAAAACCAATATTTGCTTTCTGTACTGTTTCCAGTTCCATTTCGCGGTTACCCGCTGTGTTTGGAACAAGTGCAGTAACTGTAGATGCAGGATAGTTTAAAGTAACGAAACCTGGCACCTGCGCACCCTGGTAATTCGTTACACCTGTGATGTTGCTGCTTTGCAACGCACCGTAACCACCTCTTGGGATACTGAGGAAGTTTGGTACGGAACCATAAGAAGCCCTTAATCTGAGATCAGATAACCAGCTGTATTGTCCGATGAAATCTTCCTGGATCGCATTCCATGTTGCACCCACTGACCAAGTTGTGATCTCTTTGTTATCAGGATTCACAATAATGGATGTTCCATCGCGCCTAACACTTCCTGTCAGCGTGTACTTGCCGTCGAATGAATACCTCGCCTGTCCGAAGAACGAACGGATTCCATAACCGCCGCTTGCACTGGAAGAAGTTTGGGGATATGTTGTTCCCGAAACTGGCAGCGAGCCCGCTCCCTGGCCAGTCAAAGGCAGACGCGGGTCAAGATTGTACAGGGTAAAGCCAATTGCTTTCTGATATTCCCTGATCGCTTCAAAGAAACCAGCTACTTCCACATCATGCCTGTCGGCAATCTTTCTTGCATAGGTAATGCTGGAAGTATTGATCAGCTGCCCGATCACCCTGGCTGCTTCGATATCATAACCCCGGTTAGCCGGCAGAACCAAACTTCCTATATAAGAATCCGGTCTGATCCATCGCTGATACCTGTCGTTATTAACGTCAATGCCGAATGTATTTTTCAATGTCAGGAAAGGAAACAGCCTGTACGCAACTGTAAGTCCGCTATTGAGCTTGAGCTGGTTTTGAGTCCAGGTAGAATTTTCAATTCCTTCAACTGCAATTGCAAGAACTTTCGGCGCAAGTCCGCTGCTTGCTCCAAAATTCAAGGTTCCATCCGGTTTGTATGGATTCTCATAAGGTTTCGCACGCCATGACATCTGGAATGTATTACGGGTGCTGTTGCCATACCACTCACCTTCAGACTGATCGATCTTTGAATAACCGATGGTTGTATTGAACTGCACTGAAAGTCTGTCTACAGTATGATCAATATTGAACCGCGCAGTGTATCTTTTCAGATAAGCGCGCAGGTCGGTTCCTTCCTGGTTAAAATAACTGCCGGAAAGATAAAAGCGTGTTTTATCCGAACCACCGCTCATGTTCAATTCATGCTGTTGTGAAAAGCCCTGGCGGAAAAACAGGCCAAGAATATCAGTATTGATGTTCCTCATACTGTCAAGTATCGCATCATACCTTGCCTGTTGAGCAGGAGTAAGCGTTGCGTATGTAGGATTTGATTTTCCATAGGTCCAGCCCGGAGTTCCAACAATCCTGATCCTCTCTTCATACTCCAGGATCTCACGGCTGTTCATCATGTCGAAGTTTGTTGCCTGAGGTCTTTGCGTGAAACCGAATTGTGTGCGGTATTGCATATTGGTAGCGCCAGCCCTTCCTTTTTTTGTTGTAATAACAATTACACCAGTACCGCCCCTTGAGCCGTAAATGGCAGCAGCGCTCGCATCCTTTAATACAGTAATGGATTCGAAATCGTTCGGGTTCAAACTTTGAAATGCTGCTTGCGATAAGGGTACACCATCTACAACATATAGTGGTTGTGCAAAGGCCTGGTTAATGGATTGCACCCCGCGGATCCAAACCTGCGCATTTGCGCCTGGTTGTCCTGATCCGGAACTTACCTGAACGCCCGGAGCCCTTCCCTGCAAAGCCTGGTCGAACGAACCCACAGGTACCGTTTCAACCACTTTAGAGCTAAGTACAGTAGCGGCACCGCTGAATTGTGATTTCTTTTCCCTTGTATAGCCTGTCACAACCACCTCTTCCATATTCTTCTCGTCAATTTTGAGGCTTACATTAAAACTGGTTTGTGTGCCGATGGCTATTTCCTGAGTAGCGCGGCCAATACCCGAAACAACAAGGGTTGTAGCATTTGCAGGAATAGAAAGGGTGAAGTCGCCATCATTATTTGTTGTGGTACCAATCCTTGTACCCTTAACCAGGACAGACACGGTAGGTAATGGATTGCCGTTTTCGTCGGTTACCTTACCGGTAACTGTGCGACTTTGCGCGAGGACCTGATTACTCAGTAAAATAAATCCTAACGCAAAAAATAGGAGTTTTCTCATTTTTTTTTGTTTTGGTGCTTGTTAAGTTTAACAATCGGGATTGCTTAAAGGAAGAGTACGGTTTGCTTTGAGTATGGTGAACC
This sequence comes from Chitinophagaceae bacterium, assembly GCA_036402175.1. Classification (GTDB taxonomy): domain Bacteria; phylum Bacteroidota; class Bacteroidia; order Chitinophagales; family Chitinophagaceae; genus DASPKM01. The sequence goes on from DASWTK010000305.1 coordinate 11,416, forward strand.
TCTGCTGTACGCGCTTTTGCAGGAGAGAATGCTATTATAAGAAAATGCGCCCGGGATAAACAACAGGGGTGCTGCTTCCGCTGAAAGAAGATTTCTCATAAGCAATTATTTGTTAGTGACCTGAAAAGATTCAGCGCAGGATAGGGTAGACAATAAAAATAATGCTTTTGCTGCCTGATTGGTTGTTCAAACAATAAAATGACAAATTTTTTTCATCCGGGCCTGGTAAGGGTTTGGTTCCAAAAAGAAAAGGGCTGCCGGAGCAGCCCTTCATATTTAATTATGATTTTAAATGTTATGGATTAGGTGTCATTAGTTTATTATTCAATAACTCCTGAGCAGAGATCGGCCAGATGTATTCTGACTGGGTAGGGTTGATGGCATTTACATTACCCTTGCCTGGAATAGTTAATCCAAGTCTCAGAAGATCCGGACTGCGGAATCCCTCGCCAATCAGTTCAATCCTGCGTTCTATCAGTATCGCGCTGATCAGATCCTGTACGGTAGGAAAGCTTGCAACCGTGAAGGTAGTGGTAGGATCGGAGCGCTGACGAACTGCATTCAGAAGTTCAACGGCCCTGGCGTCCACGCTGTTGGTATTGCGTGCAAGTGCTTCAGCAAGGTTCAGCAAGACCTCCGCATACCTGATCACGGGTACATTGTCGGTTTGAGCCGGACCCGTTTGATATTTTATCAGGTAGCGCTTGGAATTGGTTGGATGTGTCCAGATGAAAGAACGTCTTTTATCTGTCAGTTTCCATCCGCCATCCGCAAGAATACCGGTTGTTTTAATTGAATATTCTCCATTACCAACTGCCGGAACCGCGAACTGGGTGGCTGAAGGAGCGAAATAATGCGCCAGCGCATTTTGCGTGCCGGGCAGGTTATTGGCAGTGAATGGCATTGAGAAAATTGACTCCAGCGTTGTATAAGGTGATTTGAACACATTAGTAATATCTGCCTCCAGCTTATGCTGAACACCAGTAGTTGCTGTAAATGGTGCAGAAGCTGAAACGATCTTATTTGCTTCAGTGATCACATTGGCGTATTGCTGCATTGCCAGGTAAACCCTGGTTTTCAGAGCAATGGCAGTGTTGCGGTGAGCACGGGTCACATTCAGAATCGCAGTGGAATAATTCAATGGAAGATTCTGTTCTGCGAAGGTCAGATCCGAAAGTATCTGCGCATAAACTTCAGCTACGGTGCTTCTCTTGAGGTCATTTGCTCCGGGACCCTTATTGCCGGTTAAGCGAAGCGGCAATCCTTCTTTTGCTCCATTGCCATCCCAGTAAGGACGTGCATAAAGCTGTAACAAATGAAAATAAACCAGGCCGCGGATAAAGCGCGCTTCACCATTATAGTTCTTCGCCAGTGCATCGCCGGCAACTGTATTGCCCTTCGCCTGCATTCCGTCGAGAAACAGGTTAGCGCTGTTAATTGCGTAATAACCCGCGTTCCAAAGGTTCACCACTTCAGCTGTATTTGTTCCCAGCGTATGGTTCCAGGTTTGTAAGCCTGTTACACCATTTGTAAGCTCGTTCAGGAATTCATCTCCCCTGATCTCATTGTAAACAATATAACGCCCACCAAGGTACTGACCTGATTTAATGGAGGCATACAATCCATTTATCTGGCCAAGAATCCTTTCAGGCGTATCGAAGGCTTCAGATTCGATGATCTGCGTGGTTGGACTGGCGTCCAGCAATTCCCGCTTGCAGGAACTGGTAATGGTTAACGCCATTAACACAGGTAGTATATAAATTTTTTTAAGTTTCATTTTCAAGTTCTTTTGAATTAATAAATCAGAATCCAACATTCAGTCCCACTGTAATTGTTCTTCCATTGGCGATGCTGTTCCTGTCAACACCCGGATTGGTATTACCGTTACCATTAGAAGAAACTTCAGGATCCGGACCTGAGTAACTGCGGATGATCGCAACATTCTGTCCGCTTATATAGAAGCGTGCGCTGGTGATGTTTGCTTTTGACAGTATGCTTCTTGGAAGTGAATAGCCAACATAAATATTCCTCACTTTAATGAAATCGCCTTTCTCAACATTCACATCGATCGGGAAAGCGGATCCGTTGGATACGTTATCACCAAAGATGATCCTTGGGATTTCGGTAACATCGCCTGCTTTTGTCCACCGACTCAATACATCGGTATGGTTATTCCAGAAACGCTGATCCCTGAGACCGGCCTGTGTTCCATTGTAAACATAGTTGCCGCCCTGGAATGTAAGGAGCACCCCGAGATCAAAATTCTTGAACTTGAAATTGTTGTCAAATCCTCCAAAATATGTTGGAATGGGGCTTTTATACAGAACCGCATCCTGTGATCCGACAGCTGGCGCTGTACTTCCGTCCATAAATTTCCAGCGACTCTGACCTGCAGGAACGACGTGCTGATATTGTACCTGCTGACCGGCTTTATTGATGAAGATCCTGTTTCCGTTAGCAGGGTTAACACCAGCGGTGCGAACAACAAAAAAACTTCCTAATGGCTCACCAACACGGGTAATATTTACTGTTTCCAGGTCGGAAGCGGTAGTAAATTCATCTATACCAGGGGCGAGTTTGGTTACTTCGTTCTTATTAGTAGCAATGTTGAATGAAGCATTCCATGAGAAATCGCGTTTGTTGATTACCGATGCATTCAACGTCAGTTCAATTCCTTTATTAAACATGGAACCAACGTTCTGCAACAATGCATTTCCAGGAATTCCTCTTGAAGGAGCCTGTGGTATCCTGTAGATCAAACCATCGATATCATTTTTATAATAGCTGAATTCGCCGGTGATCCTGTCATTAAATAAACCAAATGCAAATCCGATATCGAATTTTTTACTGGTTTCCCACTGTAAAGAATCACTTGGAGGCTGGTTGTACAGAAATGCGCCGCGATCACCATACAATCCACCCGCATAAAGACTGAAGGCAGAGAAGTCGCCGAGTCCACCAATATTTCCTACTGTGCCATAACTGGCTTTCAAACGAAAGCTGTTAACAACGTTTTCCAGCTTAGACCAGAATTTTTCGCGCGCAATGTCCCATGCGCCGGATACACCCCAGAATTCGCCTTTTTTAAATCCTTCGGGAAGCGCGGAATATTCATCCTGGCGACCGTTCAGTGTAAGGAAATACTTTTTCTCGTAATCGTAGTTGATACGTCCGAATGCAGACAACAGGTAGTTTGCACCACGCATTAATCCTGCAGTGTTTGGAGTTACATAACTTCCCTGTACATCTGTAAAGAAAGGATCTGTAACGTCCTGACGTGAAAGACCAAATCCGTCAGACGTTGTACGTTGCTGCTCGGATCCAATCAACACACTGAGTGTATGTTTATCTGCAAAAACATTATCGAACTGCGCTGTGTTGGTCCAGTTCCAGCGTTTGTATTTTGCAAGCGTACTTGTTGCGTTTCCGCGCGGGAAGCCATCACCATGGATCGGGCTCCAGTAGAGTTCGTTATCTGAATTCAGGTTGTCAATTCCGTATTGGGTTCTGAGCGTAAGCCATTTCACAGGTTTAAGCATCAGGTACAAATTACCCAGGATGCGGTTGTTCTCATTGATCGCACGGTTCAGGTCAATGATCGGAACCGGATTATAAAACCCAACCTGACCTGTTGTGTTATTCATAACCCCTATGGCATTGCCAAGAAGATTATAAGTTCCATCATTCTTGTAAGGAGAAACGTTTGGCGCTGTTACTAGCGGAATACGACCAAGTCCAGCTGTTGAAAACAAAGAACCGGGAACCGAGCCGCTGTTAGGTGATTTGCTGACTTCATTTGAATATGACATCGTACCGCCAAGCGTCAGTATCTTGTTCGCTTTATGATCCAGGGTAACTCTCGCAACCTTACGGGTGAAATCGTTCTTCACAAGAATTCCTTCCTGGTCTGTATATCCAGCAGAGAAATAAAATGTTGTTCCCTGTGATCCGCCCGACATGCTTACGTTGTGGCTTTGAGAAAAACCGGTGCGGTAAACATAATCATACCATCTTGTATCAATTGGGTTTCCATCGGGACCATTTGTTGGAAGGAATTTCTGGTTGGTGATATTCGCGTTTGTAAGACCTTCATTCTTGATGGTCATGTATTGCTCAGCATTCAGCAGTTCCCACAAACCGTATGGTTTTGTCCAGCCAGCCCATCCATCGTAAACAACTCTTGTGTTACCTGATTTACCTTTTTTAGTAGTAATGAGCACTACACCATTTGCGGCACGGCTACCGTAGATAGCTGTTGCCGACGCATCCTTCAGGATGTCGATGCTTTCAATGTCGTTGGGATTGATGGATGAAAGAACGTTAGCGACTGCATTTACCTGGCTAACATCTCCGGTAAAACTTGGGACACCATCCACTACTATCAGTGGATAAGAACTAAGGCTGAGAGAGTTCGTTCCGCGAACCCTGAACACCGGTGGGTTGTTCAGCAATCCGTTTGGTACGGTGATCTGAACGCCTGCGGCGCGCCCACCAAGCGTTGCATCAAAACTTTGAACCGGGAGGTTCGCAATCTGCGTTCCTTTAACAGAAGAAACCGCGCCGGTTACTTCTTTTCTTTTCTGCGTACCATATCCAACCACAACTACTTCCTGCAGATCTTTGTCAGTTGGCTTCAACTGAACTTCTACAGTGGTTCTGTTAACAATAGAAACCTCTACAAGGTCCATACCCACTGAGCTGAAAATTAAAGCTCTGGCTGAAGGAGGAACTGTTAGTGTGAAATTTCCATCACTGTCTGTGGTAGTTCCGGTTGAACTGCCTTTGATCATTACCGAAACATTTGGAAGAGGACTGCCATTATCTGATGTGACCTTACCGGTAATGGTCCGGTTTTGTGCCAGAAGGGAGCTATAAAAAAGTAATAGCCCTCCCAGCAATGCCAGAAGTTTTCTCATGTGCGTAGATTTTAGTTGAACAATTATTGCAATATAAACCTTAAGCGGAAAATATTGCCAGTTGAATGGACAAATTTAAATTTGAGCGCGCTGCTTCCGTATTTTTATTTTTTTAATATGGACAACAATAGCGCGGGAAGAAAAATCAGGTTTGTAAGCGTGGCAAGAACCAGCGTTAGCGAAGTCAGCCATCCCAGGGATTGTGTACCGCCGAATCCGCTGAAACAAAAGATAATAAATCCGGCAATGAGTACGAGCGATGTATACAAAATGCTGATCCCGGTTTTATGAATGGTTTGAATAACAATTTCTTTAGGACTGGCCGTAGATAACGCCAGTTCCTGCTTGTAACTGACAAGGAACCGGATGGTAATGTCAATTGCAATTCCCAACGCAATGCTGAATATCAAAACGGTCGAAGGTTTCAGGGCAACTCCTGCCCAACCCATTACACCAGCGGTAATGATCAGTGGAATTAGATTTGGGATCAGCGAGCAGATCAGTATTTTTAAAGACCTGAAAAGATATATCATGCTCAATGCAATGAACAGGAAAGCCCATGCGATGCTTTCGGTTAAGCCATTGATAATATAACTGGTGCCTTCCAGAAACGTTACACTGGTCCCTGTGAATTCAACCCGGTAATGGGTGGAATCAAATAACTGTTCCGCTTTTGTTTGCGCAAGCGCCAGGATCTCCGGAAGCCGCTTGCTGCCAACATCGGCCATGTTCATGCTGATGCGTGCCTGCTGGCGGGAACTATCCATGAATGAATTGAGCAGCCTGGAAAAATTATTATTCTCTGCTAACGAATCTTTTCTGCTACCGAGGTACGGAAGCAGGAAACTGATGTCGAAGCTGTTTGGCAATCCATAGTTTGTACTGTCACCATCGTAATAAGCCTGCCGCGCGAATTTCAATCCCTCAACTATTGAAAGTGGCTTGCCAATCACCTGTTGCGCGAAAAGATAATTACTGAATGAATCGATCTTACCGAATGTCTGCAATGGATTTGATCGCAAGCCGTTTCTTTTTTTCGTGTCAATGAGCACCTCAAGCGGCATCACTCCTCCGAAATGTGTTTCGAAAAATTTCAGATCTGTAGAAATAGGATCTGATTTTGGAAGATCGTCGACGATAAAACCTTCAGATCTCAGTCGGAATAAACCCGCGATCGCAACAATCAGCACCAGTCCGGTTACGCCGTAAATCAGTTTCTGATGATTCAATGACCATATTTCCAGCCTGTCCATAACGGCAAGCAACCAGCGATTTTCAAGGTACCGGGTATGCCTGGCTTTGGGTGGTGGTTGCATGCTCAGTACAGCAGGTATCAATACAAGTGAAATTATGAACAGCAGGAAAATATTAATACCAGCTACAATACCGAATTCTTTCAGAATGGCACTTTTTGTAAGGGCAAATACAGCAAAACCAATTGCGGCTGTAAGATTGCAGAATAATGTAACAACACCCATTCTGCTGATCATGGCTATCAATGCCTGCTCCCTGTTCTTCGATTCATTATAAGCGGTATGGTACTTATTCAGGAAATAAATACAATTGGGTATGCCGATAACTACAACCAGCGGTGGTATAAGTGCATTCAGCAACGTAATGCTGTACCCGAAAAGATGCATAGTCCCCACACTCCAGATAACGCCGGTGATCACTACGCCAAGTGATAATAAAACGGTTCCAACACTTCTGAAAAATACCAATAGTATCAGTGCAGATAACAACAATGACCCCAGCAGGAACCACTGCATTTCGGCAGCTATGCGGTCAGCCAGCCTGGTTCGTATCAACGGAAGCCCGCTGTAATGCAATTTTACATTCTGGCGTTCGGCAAATGCATCTGCTGTTTTAGCAATGGAAGCAACAACGCCCGTTCTGGCCGCAGAATTCAGCAGATCTTTATTGATTCGTATTGCAAGCAGACTTGCATTTGTAGACGGATTGTAAAGCAGGTTGCTGTAAAAAGGAAGATTCAGGAACACATCCCTGCTGCTGTCTAGTTGCTGCTGCGATAAAACCTCAGATGAAAATATGCCGCGTGGCTGCAGCTTTTCCGTGAGTGTATCTTTTGCAAGATTCGTAGCTACCGGGACTCCAAGTACGTCCTCAACTCCCTTTATTTTTTTCAGGTCTTTTACAAGCGTGGAATAATCATTGAAAAAACCGGTTTGGAATAACCTGTCGGTTTGCACTCCAATGACCATCAGGTTGCCATCTTCTCCAAAAGTGCGCTTGAACGATTGGTATGCCAGGTATTTCGGATTGTCGAGGGGAATTGCTTTTGCAAAATCATAACTCAACCTCACCTGCGAAGCATGCCAGCCGAAGAAAGCAGTAAGTAAAACAAGCAGCCCAAGCAACAAATATTTCCACCTTAATACCCAACGGGCGAGTGATTCCCACATCCTGCTATTGATTTTGTCAGATTCGAGAAACGTATTTGCGGGCAAAGAAAGTATAAAATAATGAGCCGCTAAAGTCAATAAGCATTAAAACGGCTTCATTCAGGTTCTGACATGTGAAAGTCCGGAATAACAGCTTATTCCGTTATTGCCTAATTTGCAATTGTGGCATTGCATAAAACCAAAGGAATAGTACTGCGTACTGTAAAGTATGGCGAAACAAGCCTGGTAGTGACTATTTATACCGAAGCATTCGGGACTCAAAGCTATCTGGTTAATGGCATAAGGAAAGAAAGCAGGAAGGGAGGCGGAAGGGCCAATATGTTTCAGCCTGCTTCGATACTGAACCTGGTGATTTACCATAATGAACTGAAACAGTTGAACCGCATTCGTGAATTTAGCTGGGCTTACCTGTACGAGCACATTTTTTTGATGTAAGGAAAAATGCCGTAGCTCTTTTCATGATCGAGCTCTTGCAGAAATGCGTAAGGCAGCCGGAACAGAACGATGCTCTGTTTTATTTTATTGAAGACGCTTTCATTCATCTCGACAATGCAAGTGAAATTGTAGTTGCCAATTACCCATTATTTTTTGCATTGCACCTGATGGTATTCATTGGCTTCAGGATGGATGACACTTATTCCGAAGAAGCAAATATACTTGACCTCGAAGCCGGGGCATTCCGCAGCGACCGCCCTAATCACCCTTATTATCTTGAAGGACAGGATGCGTACATTACTTCTCAATTACTGAAAGTCATGCATCCCGATGAACTGCAACAGATGCATTTGAACCAGGTTTCACGCAGAAGATTAATGCAGGCATACCAGGAATTCTATGCGTTGCACATAGCAGATTTCGGAGTAATGAGATCATTGCCTGTTTTGCAGGAGGTGCTTTCATAGAAGCCGTTCTGCGCTGCTGAAAGAAGGATCTATCAGTAATATGCCTGGCTGTTTTCCTTTTTCAAAGCTTCCGAACCTGTCATCGATATTCAAAGCGGTTGCACCGTTTATTGTAGCCCATTTCAGTAATAATTCAATGGTAAGATGTGGAAAGTGTTTTTTCAGGGTATTGATTTCCGCCAGTATACTTAAAGATGAATTGGATGCCAGGCTGTCGGTTCCCAATACCAGTTCGCATTTGTATTTAAGCAGAAGATCAACAGGTGGCAGTTGGCCCGTGATGTACAGGTTGGCATTTGGACACAAACAGAAAAAGAGTCGGGGAGTCTCGTTTTCCGAAATAAATTTCAAATCATCTTCTGATGTAGCAACATTGTGAACAAGAATCAGGGTTTGCTGCGGGAAAAAATACGGCAGGCATGACTGAAGACTCGATTTACCCTGTGGGATGAAAAAGGTGTGATCGATGTTCATCTTTTCATAAAGCCTGATAAAATCACCCTGCTTGTTTTTGAAAAGCGCGTTTTCATCTTCGCTCTCCTGGTTGTGCATTGTAAGAATGGAATTACCCGGAAAGGCGGTTATTTTTTGCAACAGGTCAAATGCAACGGAATAAGGAGCATGCGGGGCTAACGAATTGGATGCCTGCGGATCGCGGTAAAGTTCAGCGTAAACATTAAAAAGGTCAACGCTCTTCATAAAACGTTCCTGTACTACTGAGGGCACAAAGCCACTGGCTTCAATGAAATTGTGATAATGCAGGTTCTTTTGAAGTTTCTGGATCAGCGTCAGCGGATTATTGCAGATATCACCCACAGCAACGATCCCGTTCTTTATCATTTCATCTTCACCATCTGCGATCGCTTCGAGAATGGTCTCTTTCTCTGTATGCCGGTCTTTTATCACATTGAATACAAAGTCAACCAAACCCGAACCCGGCGGAATTCTTCCTTTCATATGGGAAAGCTCAAGGTGACAATGCGCATTCACAAAGCCCGGGCAGATGGTACCCTTCAGGATTTCTGTGTCGTCATTGTTATTCAGACCTGTAAGCAGCTCTTCAACAATTCCGTTTTCATTTACTACAAGCGTGCAATTGTCAAGTAATTCGTAACCTGTAAAAAGCTGGTCCGCGCTGAATTTTCTATATCCCATGCGTTGAATTGAATTAACTTTGCCAACTTTATCAAATTGAGAAAGCAGCTATAAAAATAGTTGAAAAGATGCTGGATAAATTAGAAGCAATAAAAGCCCGGTTCGATGATCTTGGCGTTTCGCTCACCAATCCCGAGGTGGTGAACGATAACAAGAAGTTCAGCCAGCTCAGTAAGGAATACCGAAGCCTTGAACGCATTGTGCGTGGATATGAGGAATACAGGAAAGTGCTGGATGATATTGAGTTCAACCGCGAGGCACTTCATGGTGATGATGAGGAGCTGCGCGAGCTGGCCAAGGAAGAAGCTCCTGGCCTGGAAGAAAAAAAAGATCAGCTTGAATCATCCATCCGCCAGATGCTGATACCTAAAGATCCGCAGGATGAAAAGAATGCGATACTGGAGATCCGCGCAGGTACGGGTGGCGATGAGGCCAGTCTGTTCGCGGGCGATCTGTTGAGGATGTACTTACGATACTGCGAGCGTCAGGGATGGAAAACCGCTATCCTGAGTGAGAACGAGGGAACCGTGGGTGGTTATAAGGAGGTGCAGGTTGAGGTGATTGGTGAGGACGTATATGGGACTCTTAAATTCGAAAGCGGCGTTCACAGGGTGCAACGGGTTCCTGATACTGAGGGTAGTGGCAGGGTTCATACCAGCGCAGCCACAGTTGCGGTCATGCCCGAAGCCGAGGAAGTAGACGTTGATGTAAAGGATGCCGATGTAAAAATGGATACCGCCAGAAGCGGCGGAGCGGGCGGACAAAACGTCAACAAAGTTGAAACGAAAGTTATTCTGACACATCTTCCTACCGGAACCGTGGTAATGTGTCAGACCGAGCGGACTCAGCTGGCAAACCGTGAAAAGGCAATGCAGATGCTGCGCACAAAACTTTACGAGGAACAGGTTCGAAAACAGGAAGACGAGATCAGCCGCCATAGAAAAAGCCTGGTTAGTACGGGCGACCGAAGCGCAAAGATCAGAACCTATAATTTCCCACAGGGACGCGTAACCGATCATCGCATTGGCCTGACACTGTACAATTTGCAGGAGGTACTGAATGGTGGGATTCAGGAGCTCATCGAAAAACTCCAATTTGCGGAAAACGCGGAAAAGATGGCCAAATCAAATTAGCCTTGCTATGTCGGGCAAAAATTTTGTTCTGGGCTGATTAACAATATTTTGGCATTTGAACAGGGGCTTTTAAACATCCCTTAACACCAAAAATCACACTATCGGCATTAGTTTTGCGTTATAGAAATTGAGTTCTTAAAAGAACATATTCTCAAAGCAGTCAATTTTCTCATAAGCAGTTAGTTTTGGTTACGGCCCCTGTTTCTACAGGGGCTAATTTTTTATAGGTATGTCTCAATGATAGAGTATAGATAGAGTTCAATCGATATGAATTTTCCTCCGGGTAATACTTATTGCAGCGGGGTTCGTGTGCTTCTTTTCAGGATCCAGATTGTAGCCAAATAACCACAAATCGCACCACAGATATCAGCGACAATGTCCCAGATATCAAAACTTCGGTTAGGGATGAAGTTGAATTGAAAAAATTCAATGGCGATTCCGTAAAGGGAAACCAGCAATATGATCATCCATGCCAGTGACTTTTTCTCTGTTCCGTGACGATAATAATAAAAAAGGATCCAGAAAAAAGTTAGTCCGCCGAATAAGATCAGGTGTGCGATCTTGTCAAGATGAGGTATTCGAAAAAAACCGGGACCGCGGAATAATGAACCGGGAATACTTAATAAGAGTTGCGTAAGCAAGGTCCATCCCAGGGGTACATATAATTTTTGACTGATAAGTGCAAGGCGGGAAAACATAGTTTTTACATATTACCCAGCACGTACATGGTGCCCTGGGGGACAGGAGTACCTCCGGCATTTTCCAATGTGATGGCGAAGCCCTGGGCTTGTTGTATGTTTTTCATGGGAGCTACAACATTCGCATGATCCCAATTGAGCATCCCTGCATCCACAGGCTGGCCGTTTACCAGCGCCCACAACTGGTATTGTTTGCCTGCTGCGGGTTCCGGAAGATTATTTACCAGAAGATATACATCCTTGGTTCGTTTATCCCAATAAACAGTTGCCATACTTTCGGGAGACGCGGTCATCCCCTTCATCTTCACCACTGCCATATTGGTGTCTCTTAGAATGTCGAGTGAATTCTCAAAAGTTGCCTGCTGGATCTGGAGCGCTTTATTGCTGTTTGCCAGTTCTGTCCGTGATGCGAGGTACAATCCTTTGTAGGTATTAAAACGGTTTGCATAGTAAATATTCAGGCCGATGCTGCCCAGTAACAGAACTATGGAAGCAACGGCGGCATATTTCCACCATTGCATGGTTACAACCGGCGACTGCGACTGTGCTGACTGATCAACCGTAAAAGAACCATTTGTTTTTAGTTTATCTGATTCCACTTCAAGTTCAGCGAATATCTTGCTTTGCAAATGGACAGGCGGTTGAATGCCATTCTTTATTGAATGCATTTCCAGCTGTTTTTCAAATGCCTCTCTTGCAAGCTGCACTTCCTGGTGCGCCGCGCACATACGCTCGAACTCTGCCATTTCTTCATTGCTGGCCAGTCCCAGTACGTAGCTTTCTACAATTCCGCTTGCTATGTATTCTCTTACGTTCAAGTTATTGCAAATAATTTCTCAGTTGAATCAATGCTGTACGGATCCTTGTTTTTACAGTGCCTAATGGAATTCCCTCTATCGCCGCAATTTCCTCATGAGTATATCCCTTGAAATAAGCAAGTTCTACCAATGTTCGCTGTTCATCCTTCAACCTGTCGAGTATTTTCCTTAATCCAATATTATCAGCGTCCTGATACTGCGTGTTCGTACTCCAATTTACGTTATCGCCCAGCGGCTGGTTTTTCCTGAGGTTCTGAAAGCTTTTGGAGCGAAGCGTGTCTATGGAGGCATTCCGGGCTATGTTCAGCATCCAGGTGAACAACCTGCCTTTTACCGGATCATAACTTTCAATCTTTCGCCATATATTCAAAAACACCTCCTGCAGCACATCGTTGGCTATCTCTGTATCGTTTACAATCGGTAGAATGATTCCATACAATGCTGCGGAATAATGTTCGTATAAATAATTGAACGCACGGTTGTCGCGTTGCTTCAACAATTCAACCAGGTCCGATTCCGTATATGTAGCGTTTGTCTCCAAATAAATTGATGCACGAAACTACTGAAGTTAACAGAATAAGCATGGTACCGTAATAAAAGAGTGGCAACTGCCACTCGTGCTATATATACGGCTTCAATGCCATTACAGATTTAATCCGAGGGGTCAGCCTACCAGGGTAGCATAAGCATCAGCTTTCATCAGCTGGTCCGCATCGGCAGCATTGGCAAGCTTCATTTTAATCATCCAGCCCTTTCCGTATGGATCTGTATTCACCAATTCAGGTGAAGACGCAAGTGCAGGATTCAGTTCCATGATAGTTCCTGCTACGGGCAAAAATAGATCTGATACTGTTTTTACTGCTTCAACCGTTCCGAAAACATCGCCGGCGTGAAGAGATTTGCCAATTGTTTCCACTTCTACATAAACAATATCGCCCAGTTCGTGCTGTGCAAAATCGGTAATGCCTACGGTAGCGATATCGCCTTCGAGACGAAGCCACTCATGTTCTTTTGTGTAAAGGAGGTTATCAGGATAATTCATCTTGATGTTTTTTATACTCTTTGAAATGAAACGGTGCAAAGATTAAGAAACTGGATGACTTTAAGGCTGCAAGTCCATTAATTTCTTTTAATCAGCCTTGCCCTGATGATCCTGATATCGCTCAAAGGTCTGTTTCCGCCCTGGTTGCCGCTGGTGGTTGTTGAAGCGATTGAGTCAACTACCTGTAATCCGCTGATTACTTCACCAAATACAGTATAGTTCTGATCCAGGTGCGGTACTCCGCCGGTTGATTTATATATTTCACGGTGTTCCGTGGGTAACTTCCGGCCTTTCAGCCTGAATGTTTCAACAGAATCGAGCCCGGCATCGGAAAATATCCTGCCCTGAACTATATAAAACTGGCTGCCGCTACTGGCTTTCTGAGGATTTACGTCATCTCCCATGCGCGCTGCCGCCAACGCTCCTTTTTTATGAAAAAGAGTTGTTCTGAATTCTGCAGGCACTGTATGTCCCGGTCCGCCGCTACCCAGGGGCTCACCAGGTTTAGCCCTCCTGCTGTTTGGATCGCCAGCCTGGATCATGAAATTTCTGATCACTCTATGGAATATAATGCTATCGTAATATTTCTTTTTTACCAACTGCAGAAAATTATCGCGGTGCAATGGTGTTGAATCAGACAACCGCAATACAATTGTACCCTGGGTTGTGACAAGTTCAATATCCTTTTTCAGATCGTTCTTGCGAAGTCCGTTTGAAAGTTTCGGATTACATGCAAGAAAAAGTACGATCCCAAAAATGAAAAACAGATATTTCATTATTGTTTGATTTAATTAACAGGCGAACCGGAATTTCATAATTCAGCGCGCTCAAAATATAACAATATATGATCCTTTATGAAATGTTCCTGTTCTATCATATTCATCACCGGAAGTGGTTTGAGTTGCCTGAAGTGCGGCCAGCCTTCATCGTCTGTTCTTTCCATTTCGTAATACCCACTCTGTGAAAGAAGGCTGCAAACTGCCAGGTGAATGAGATCCTGCTTTTGCTCTTTTGTGAACTTCGCGCGTATTTGTCCAAATTCCTGGATCCCTATCAAAAAAAGAATTGCTTCCAGGTCGGGTTTCTTCCCGAATCTATCCATCATTTTTTCTTCAAGCTTCCACCATCTTGCCTGTAAGTCGTCATTTGCTCGCATTGCGCAAAGGTAGGGGCCAGTCCTAAAACTTCGTTAAACGAAAAATCCGGTGCAACATTTAAGTCGTTATACTTTTCATCAGCAGGATGTAAACCATTAATCAAATTTATTTATCATGAAAAAATTAATTACTCTTTCTTTTCTTTCCCTGATGTTGTATAATCAGCAGGCCGCCGCACAAATCAGCAAAGGTGAAAAAATGCTTGGCGGAAACATTAGCGCCTTTTTCAATAAAATTGAGTACGACAATACGCCCAATAAACAACGATTCACCGAGATATCAGTTTCACCTCAACTGGGTTTTGGAACGGGTAAAAACTGGATAGTAGGCGTCAGCGCAGGTTATACATATGGCAGACAAAAAATGGATGGCATTTTTGGAAACAATTCCAACAATCGTTCTTACGTGGTCTCCGGCGGCCTCTTTGCGCGTAAATTTTTTCCTATAAAAGATCGATTCGGTGTTTTTGGACAGGCTGATGGTTTAATTGGTTTTGGAAAAGCGAAGTACAAGTCAGACTCAAACCCGGAGGACGTTTATAAAATAAATAATTATTCAATAAGCGTAAAGCCTGGCGCTTATTACAGGCTTGGCAGAAGATTTATACTTGAAACAAGGTTTGGGAACCTGGGGTATACTCATTCTGAAACTGATCCTGAAGGCATCGGTAATACAGTTAAATCAGGCCAGTTCAGTTTCTCACTCACGAATAGTTTAACGTTCGGGTTTCAAATGGTGTTGTGATATCGTAGTTCCTGATCCTTTTGTTCATTACATAAAACCAAAGTGGTGGTACCAGGGAAAGAATCATCATGCCCGGATAACCCGTAGGCATCTGCGGAGCATTCTCGTGATGCCGGAGTACCTGGTACTTACGACTTGCAAGAAAGTGATGATCGCTGTGGCGCGACAATTCAAATAACATCACCCTGCCGATCACGTGATTACTGTTCCAGCTGTGCTGTGGAAGTGTTCGTTCATACTTTCCTTCTGCAACAGGCCTGCGTTGCAGTCCGTAGTGCTCGATATAGTTCACAGTTTCCAGCAGAAGTGCACCCATAAGCGCGGCGGCAAGGAACCAGAGTAAAATCTGCCAACCAAAAAGAATATAAATATGACCGACGAACAGCGCCTGGATCAATTGAAAGCGAAGCATTTCATTGTATAGACTGATAACGGGCTTTTGCTGTTTACGTAGATCCTTTGCCGCTATCCGCCACGCGCTGATATAACTGTATAACATGGTTCGCCCCCAGAAGCTGAATACGTTTTCACCGTAGCGTGCACTGCTTGGGTCTTCGGGTGTTGCAACATTTTTATGATGCCCTTTATTATGCTCGATAAAAAAGTGCATATATAAGGAAGTGAGCAGAGATACCTGTGCAAGTATTTGCTCTACCTTATTGGAGCGATGTCCGAGTTCATGTCCAACATTGATCCCGAATGTGCCGCAGAGCAAACCCATTGTTCCGGTGCGGCCTAATTTGTCGGCAAAACTCAATGCCGGATCCTGCATAGAATAAAGAAAGTAATAAAGTCCAACCACCTGGAGCATGACCACCATATACAGGATATAATCATACGTTTTATCGTGCTTTGCCATTTCTTCTTCCGCTTCATTCAGGTTAGAAGCGTCGGGCCTGATAAATAATTCCAGTAACGGTATCACTATCCATGCATAGATAAGTGGAGCAAAACACATGATCCCGTAAGTGGTAAATGAATAAAGAGCGCCTACATAGACGATAAAGGGAGAAAAATATTTAAAAGCACGGACGCTCATAGCCGGAACTTATAATACTTCAAAGTTAGATGATTAAACCAAAGTTGAAAGTTTGCGGGTTTTTGCGGGCGCAACAGGCATCAATGTTTAATGTTTTCAATCTTATAGAATTTCCTGTTAAACTTTTCGTTCTAACTTTAGTCAAATGCCAAATTTTCAATCAAAATGGTCGTGACCAACCAGTTAAAAAACCAGCATCTGCTGTGGAGGGCCGGGTTTGGCCCAATGGCGGAAGAGCTGAACCAGTTAACTAATGCCTCCCAGAAATCCTATTATCAGGCACTCGCCAAAGCTTCACGTAAAACTCCCACCTATCTTGATGTTGCCGACAATTATCTCAAAGGCCTTGTTATGGGCATTGATGAAGTTGGAAAGCAACAGCAAAGGCGCGAATTGAATGAAGAGGAAAGAAGAAAAGTGCGGCAGCAGATGCGGGATGATATACGAAGTCTCAACCTTGAGTGGATGAATCAAATGGTGCATAGCGACGCGCAGTTGAGAGAAAAGATCTCATTGTTCTGGCACGGACATTTCGCGAGCCGCAACCTGAATATTTTTTACCAGCAGCAATTGCTGGATGTAATACGCAAAAATGCGCTCGGAAAATTCGGCGACCTTCTGAAAGAGGTCAGCAGGAGCGCCGCAATGATCAACTTTTTAAACAATAATCAGAACCGGAAGGATCACCCGAACGAGAATTTCGCGCGCGAAGTGATGGAACTTTTTACAATGGGGCGCGGCAATTACACCGAGAACGATATAAAAGAAGCGGCACGGGCGTTCACCGGTTGGGGCGCAAATGCGAAGGGAGAATTTGTATTCAGAAAGGGACAGCACGATTTTGGTCAGAAGACCGTTCTGGGCAAAACAGGCAATTTTGACGGTGATGAAGTGCTTGAGATACTGCTGCAGCAAAAGGAAACAGCCAGGTTCATCACTACCAAAATCTACCGGTTTTTTGTGAACGAGCAACCGGATGCTGATAAAATAGAATGGCTTTCGGCCCGGTTCTATCAGAACGGTTACGATATTTCGGCACTGATGGAGGACATATTTACCAGCGACTGGTTCTATAGCGAAAAAAATATCGGAACCCGGATCAAATCACCCGTTGAATTGCTGGTTGGTATTCGCCGTATTTTGCCAATGGAACTGGAAAATGAAGAAGTGCAATTACTGGTGCAGCGATTGCTTGGCCAGGTGCTTTTTTATCCTCCCAATGTTGCCGGATGGCCAGGCGGCAGGAACTGGATCGATAGTTCATCACTTATGTTCCGCCTTCGCTTACCGCAACTGATACATGATTCGGATGAGATCAGATTATCGCCGAAAGCGGATGACGATCAGATGATGGGTATGAAGGATCAGGATACGAAAAAGAAAGCCGCGAAAGCTGGTGGAAATAATAAAGGCGAAAAGGCTGTTAACAGGGTTATGCGGCAGCAGATCCAGGCTAGTATCAACTGGGCGCCTTATGTAAAGCGGTTTGAAAAGACGCCTAAGGAAAAGCTGGTAGGTGAATTAAGCAAAACCCTTTTGCAGATACCTTCTTCTTTGAAGGATCAGCTGGTGATGCAGCATGCGGATACAAGCAGCAGGGAAAGCTTCATTAAAACTGCCACGATCCAATTAATGGCTACTCCCGAATACCAGTTGTGTTAAACTAAAATAATAAGTTCAGAAGTATAAAATATTTAAGATGGTTATCAAACGCCGAGAATTTCTGCAGGTTGGTTCACTGGCCACTGCATCCTTCATGGTGCCTAAATTTTTGAAGGCTTTTGAAAAAGGCCAATTGGTTCCCCCGGGCAACAAAGTGCTTGTGATTCTACAACTGAGCGGCGGGAACGATGGATTGAATACCGTGATCCCCGTTAGAAATGATATTTATTACAAGGTCCGGCCAAGGCTGGGAATCGATAAAACAAAAGCGTTGCTGCTGAATGACGAAGTTGGCCTTCATCCTGCTTTAACCGGGTTGAGGGACCTCTATCACAATGGCAACATGGGAATTCTGAACAGTGTTGGTTACCCTAATCCCGACCGTTCTCACTTCCGCAGCATGGACATCTGGCATAGCGCAAGCAGGAGCGATGAATATGTGAATACCGGATGGGTCGGTCGTTACCTGGATGCGCAGTGCGCGGGATGCGATAAACCTACGCAGGCTTTGGAAATTGACGATACCCTTAGTCTTGCGCTGAAAGGTGAAAATGCAAAGGCTTTGGCAATGCGCGATCCCAGGCGCCTGTACGGAACCTCGCAGGAAAAATTTTTCAAGGAAATAGTCGCGGGGCATAAAGATGAAGCCGGAGAGCAGCCTGTTGATTACCTCTACAAAACAATGGCGGAAACGGTAGCCAGCGCTGATTATATTTTTAAGCAAAGCAAGGTGCATCCAAGCAATGCTCAATACCCGAACAGCACATTGGGACAAAGCTTCAAGACAATAGCTTCACTCATCATGTCCGACATCAATACCAAGGTTTATTATGTTTCGCTTGGAAGCTTTGATACACACGTAAACCAGTCTGGGCAGCAACAACGCCTGTTCACCGAAATGAATGACGCCATCACTTCGTTTGTTTCTGATCTGAAATCCAACAACCGGTTCCAGGACGTGATGTTGATGAGCTTCAGTGAATTTGGAAGGAGGGTTGCGCAAAATGCAAGTGGGGGTACTGATCATGGCACTGCCAACAACATGTTCCTGATAAGCGGTGGTCTAAAAGAGAAAGGAATGCTGAATGCAATGCCTGATCTGGCAGATCTTCAGGAAGGTGATCTGAAACATAAGGTCGACTTTAAGCAGGTTTATGCTACTATCCTGAAAAATTGGCTTGAAACCGATGATCTTAAAATTCTCGGCAGAAAATTTGATTATCTATCTTTTTTGTAAACGCTTTTTGGAACGTTTTTGATTCGTGCTTACCTGTCCCGATTTATCGGGACTTTTTTTTATGGGTATACCGAACATTCTTAAACGCGCTTTAGTTTGATCACAATACAGGAACATTTATCAAACAACAAGGCCATCTGCAAGCAGACGGCCCTTGTTAATATGATTTCTACGGGAATCAGAGGTTTACCATCCCTGTTTGGCAATTCCGGCTTTAATTGCGCCTAAAGCCTTTTGCTCATTCAGCAAAGTTGTGAGTTTATTTCCTTTGCCATCATGACCCTGGGCCATGTAAGCGCCTTTTGCAGTTTTAGTGATCACTGCATCCTGGATCTCAACACCTTTTTCTTTTGTTTTTACGTTGTACGCCGTCAATTTGATATCTTCCATACTAAAAATTGTAATAGTTATTAATTGGATTTTACACCCCAGTTGAATGAAATTAACGATTTTCCCTTTAGGGCGCTAAAGTTTTTATACGTCCAAACGTGCATAGCGTGCATGACTCTCAATGAAATCTCTTCTCGGAGCAACCTCATCACCCATCAGCATACTGAACACGATATCGGCCTCAGCAGCACTTTCAATTGTTACCTGTTTCAATGTACGTGTTGCAGGATTCATGGTTGTTTCCCACAATTGCTCTGAATTCATTTCACCTAAACCTTTGTAACGCTGGATATTCACGCTGTCTTCTTTTCCTGCGCCTAAACGCTCTACCAGCATTTTGCGTTGTTCTTCGGTCCATGCATATGCACCTTCTTTTCCTTTCTTCACCAGGTATAAAGGTGGTTGTGCGATATAAACATATCCCTGTTCAACCAGTTCTTTCATATAACGGTAAATGAAAGTCAGAATAAGTGTCGCGATGTGACTTCCGTCAACATCGGCATCGGTCATAATGATGAGCTTGTGATATCTGAGCTTTGCGATGTTCAGCGCTTTAGGATCTTCGGTAGTACCCACAGTTACTCCGAGTGCAGTGTACATATTCCTGATCTCTTCATTTTCGTAAATCCGATGCTCCATTGCTTTCTCAACATTGAGGATCTTTCCGCGCAATGGTAAGATAGCCTGGAATGAACGATCGCGCCCCTGCTTTGCAGTGCCGCCCGCTGAATCACCCTCAACAAGGAACAATTCGCAACGGTCAGGATTACGGTCAGAACAATCTGCAAGTTTGCCGGGCAATCCACCACCGCTAAGAACACTTTTACGCTGAACAAGCTCACGCGCTTTGCGGGCTGCGGCTCTTGCCTGGGCAGCGAGTATCACTTTCTGAATGATGTTCTTCGCTTCACGCGGATTTTCTTCAAGGTGCGCTTCAAGTACTTTTGATACCGTTGTATCAACAATACCCATTACTTCACTATTGCCGAGTTTGGTCTTTGTTTGCCCTTCAAACTGCGGCTCGGGCACTTTTACTGAAATGATCGCGCTGAGTCCTTCACGGAAATCATCACCTTCAATTTCAACTTTTGCTTTTTCGAAAAGATTTTCACGTTCACCATAACTCTTGAACACGCGGGTGAGCGCACGACGGAATCCCGAAACGTGGGTGCCACCTTCAATGGTATTGATGTTATTTACGTAGGAATAAATGTGCTCATTGAAGCTGTCGTTATACATCAGCGCAACCTCAACGGCTACATTGGTGTTCTCGTCCTTCCCTTCAACGAAAATTATTTTCGGGATCAGCGGGTTTCTGCCTGCGTTCTTGTCAAGCATCTCCACGAACTCAATAATACCACCCTCGCTGTAAAATGTTTTTGAATAGGTTTTACCGTCTTCTTCCTGTTCGCGCAGGTCGTGAAGTGTAATGCTTATCCCTTTGTTCAGAAATGAAAGTTCACGAAGTCGGCCTTCGAGGATGTCTTTCTTGAAGACAGTTACAGTGAAGATCGATGAATCGGGCCAGAATCTGACAGTTGTCCCGCTGCTGTTACTTTCGCCAATGTCTCTAACAGGATACTGCGGAATGCCGATATTATATTCCTGTTCAAACATCCTGCCTTCACGTTCTACGGTCACGTGTAGCCGGGAACTGAGCGCGTTTACGCAACT
This sequence comes from Chitinophagaceae bacterium, assembly GCA_036402175.1. Classification (GTDB taxonomy): domain Bacteria; phylum Bacteroidota; class Bacteroidia; order Chitinophagales; family Chitinophagaceae; genus DASPKM01. The sequence continues at coordinate 32,406 of DASWTK010000305.1, forward strand.
CACACCAACTCCATGCAGACCGCCGGAGACCTTGTATGTATTCTTATCAAATTTTCCACCAGCGTGCAAAACCGTCATTACCACTTCAAGAGCTGAGCGTTTTTCTTTGGAATGCATGCCGGTTGGGATACCACGACCGTCATCCTTAACACTCACCGAATTATCCTCATGAATTGTAACGATAATATTTTTGCAATAACCTGCTAATGCTTCATCGATTGAGTTGTCTACAACCTCATATACCAGGTGATGGAGACCCTTTTCGCTGATATCACCGATATACATTGCCGGCCTCTTCCGAACTGCTTCTAAACCTTCTAAAACCTGGATGCTTTCTGCGCCGTAAGCGTTGCTGGCGAGCGATTGTAATGCTTGTGTTTCCTGACTCATATTTGCTTAGTACCTGCTTTAAAAATGTGTACCCGAAAAGAGCTGCAAAAATACGATTTTTTACCGGGCCGGACTTGCGTAAAACGCACTATTTATCAACTTTTTCAGAGAATCCGGCTAATTAAATTTTTAATCCGTTTTTCTTCAGGATTATCTGCTGCATTCCGGCTGAAATTGAGCTCCAGAGCAGGTTAAAAAATGATTTTCCGTGTTTCCTTTCGCGCACTACACCATTCGCTTTGCGCAACACTCCATCTTTGGGATTGTCGTCCTCGATAAAAAGGTTGGCAAACATGGTTTTCAGGCCTTTTTTTGCCAGGGTATCGTTCTCGATCTGGAGAACATTGACCTTCAGGTCTTCATATAAAAGATTCACATCGGCTTTTGCGTGTGTTGCATTGCCAGAGACGGTTGCCTCGAGTTGTTTCAGAATCCCTTTCCGGATCTCAATTTTAGCCACAGGAACCAGTATCGGATTCAGCTTATCGGCATCAATGGGTTCTGTGCGCACCTGTGAGCGCCATTTTCCTTCGGGACTGTTCAGGTCAAACTCGAAGTCGGCCTTTACAACCGAATTCAGAAACAACGCATTCAGATTGAGTTTGAGCCTCGGATCTTTCGATATCTTTTCAGGCACACTGGTAATATTCGACGCCTGGCCAGAGATCCTGCTGAATGAGATATTTGCCGTTTGTTTAGAAACAGCATTGTATTCTTTGTAGGTAAGGTCGATATTCCGGAAGATTGCAGACTGTATGGTAAATGGCATTTCAATGTTCCTGATCTTTTGTGAGAGCACAACATTGCGTTTATCAGCCGAAGGAAGCGGGAGCGATCGGTCCATATACATATCCATTGCTCCTTTTCCTATCCGGAGTTCTTTTATGAGCGCAATTCCTTCTTCTGCGAATGAGCTCATGTCAAATCCTTCGGCAACAATATCATCCAGCCTCAAACTATAACGTGTTGCCTGGTGATCCAGACGTTTGCTGTAATCCGTTTCGGAATATAGGGGGTTGATATAAAATGAATCCAGCGATGCTTTTTTTTCAGCCGACTGATAATTGAACCCGCTTACACCAATGCGGTACATGCTATCGGCGGTAAGGTGTGTATATTCCTTCAACCGCAGATTATAATGGCGTGCAGCAAGTTTTCGTTCCTGTCCGTCACCGGTCTCAAAGTGAACTTTTGTAAAAGAAAGGTATAAATGTTCTACAACGTCAAGCGTTCGTGTACCCGAAATAGTATCCGCTATCTGATATTCTATGGTTGCGTCAGCAATTCCAAAAGAGGCAATCTGCAGATCGGCAACGTGTTTTGAAATGAGGGCTGCCAGATTGGTTGAACTGCCTGATGTGTCTTTCACCAATCGATATTGTATGAGGTTGAAACGGGGCCTCGCAATCATCACCTGCCCGATCTTCAGGGTTTTATTTTTGAGATATTTGAGCCACCGGATATTTTTAAAGGCAAGCCTGTTTGTTTTTCCGCTCACCAGGAAACGGGGAGCCTTACCCATTTGCTTCAATTTTCCAAACGCAACGGAATCGGGGATCAACTCAGGATTACGAATGGTGAGATTACCAGTGAGGGCGTTGATGTTAATATTTGTATAATTTAAAGTGTAAAGTCCATTGCTGGATTCATGTACCATTTCTCTCAGACGGCCATTTATCAGGCTTTTCAGATAGAGGTTGGTCCCTATGACCGCAAGCAATAACAGCAGTATTACAGACAGGGAAACCTTTCCCCATCTGGATTTCCATAGCTTTTGCAGAAATTCCCACCGTATCTTCTGACCTGCACCCATTTATCGTTTTTGTGTAAAATCTTTCAAATATCAGGCCCACAGGTAAGGGCATGTAGGTAAATTGACCGTCCCAGTGTACATTTGCAGACTGTAATGCATGCACCCCTGGACATATTATCACTCGCTTATAAACAACCGGTTCTACACGATGATCTGCAATTGCTGCAGGAAAAAGAACAACATATACCCGGTTCGGTCCAGTATGTGATCAGGCGATACCGCAGACAACCGCAATGGAATGTGGATGACGCTGGTATTCTTGTTTATCATTATCAGAAAAAGCAACCTCAGGAAAACTACCTTGAATTAAAGTTTTGTGTTTCAGGTAATGTTTACTGCAAACAGAAGGACATTGAATGTGATCTGTGCAAGCACAATGCATCCCGGAATTGTGTTGAAAGGGTTGACAGCATGGATGTTCTCAGTTTTCGCTTTTCTCCCGGGCAGTTATCACAGTTCGTTAAGCCGAGAAAGATAGACGTGCTTACCGATGAGGTGCTCAATTTTCAGCACGCATCGTCATTTACAAAGATCCTTCCGCTTTGCGGGAAGACACGAATGGTGCTGGAAGCTTTATTGAATCATTCTTATTCGGGCAGCCTTGAAAATATTTTCATCAATGCGCAAATGCAGATGCTGTTACTGTACAGCCTGGATTGCATGCTTGGTGAAAAAGAAGTTGAATCGTTCAACTGTAAATTCCTGGCTAATGAAGATGGTCGCGAGAAGATCATTAAAGCAAGGGAAATATTACTTCAGCATATAGGTGAGCCAATCACAATAAAGGAATTAAGCCGCAAAGTAGCCATCAACGAGTGCTATCTGAAGAAAGGCTTCAAGGAAATGTTCGGAACTACCATCTTTGATTTTTATCAGAGTCAGCGTATGGAGCACGCTAAATACCTTTTGTATGAAAAAGGTCTGAACGTAACGGAAGTCTCCCTGATGCTTGGTTATTCATCCATCTCGCATTTTTCAACTGCATTCAAGAAACACACCGGCCTCAAGCCATGCGAGCTGCTTCTGCATTGAAATAAAGAATCTGAATATTTATTGTAAGAATTTTTTCAACTGAAAGAGTAATTGCATGTTATGCAACGGGAATCGCTTCTTTGAGCGTTTCTTTATATGATGAGTTGAACAGCCAGGTCAGACTAAATACAAGCGCGGAGATCTCAAAGTTGTCCAGCTTTTCTCCGCCTTCAAAAGCGCATTTCGCTATTACTTTTTTACTTCTGTCAAGTATTTCAATTCCGCTTCCGGAGAGATTGTAATAAAATTTTTTATCTACAAGATGAAGTACACCCTTATGCTGATTTCTGATATGGGAATTTTCGCCGATCTCAACACCGTATTCTGTAGTGAAATGGATCTTCGTATGAAGGAATCCTGCTTCGCTTAGAAAGAAAAGTCTTCTCTGGGTACCGTGTATCCTGATGGATCTTGATTGCTGATTGTATTTTATGCTTGCTATTTCCTGGAAACCTTTCTTTAAAATAAAAGCCGAATGATCGATTGTAGTTAGACTTAAGTTCATATTAGCAGGAATATGGACAAAAGGTATTCATAATTACGGTAGGAAAATGGGGTGTTCATAATAAGTTAATACAAACTTAATACTGGCTGAATAACGCGCTGAAAATTGACGGCGATCAACCTGTTCAGATCACCTCGTTGACTTACACCTCTTCTTTACATCCCTCTGTAACTTCAAAACACCGCAGGGCAAATTTGCCGGCGGTATCCAACAGCCGGTTCAAATGCTGAGTACCTTGATTGTGCGTTTGTCATCTTTTCAATGACAATTTTCCACTAATTGTTACACATTTCGTAAACCCATTTTCCATTCGCGTAACAAGCCCATCACGCTTTTGAAACAACTTGCAGCCTCTTAAATGCGTGTAATAATGAAAGGAATTGTAACGACCGTATTTTCACTGCTTACCCTTGGTACCATTCATGCTCAGGAATCCATTCAGGTTATTCCTGATACCTCAAAGCCAGTTTATAATTATCTGACAGAGATCACCATAGTCGGACGTGGGAGCAAAAGCGATATTCAGCAAATGCCGGAGATAGTTGGCACCAGCATATATGCCGGAAAGAAGAGCTCGCTGGTTGTGATGGATAATGTTCACGGCAATATTGTAACCAATAACATGCGTCAGATCGTAGCCAAGATACCAGGCATTCACATCTGGGAAAGCGATGGAAGTGGCATTCAGATCGGCATAGCAGCAAGGGGTTTGAGCCCGAACAGAAGCTGGGAATTCAATGTAAGGCAAAATGGATACGATATTTCTTCAGACCCCTACGGTTATCCCGAGGCTTACTATAATCCGCAATTGCAGGCGGTACAGCGAATTCAGATCGTACGCGGTTCCGGCGCGCTACAGTATGGTCCGCAATTCGGGGGGATGATCAACTATATCCTTCGTAATGGGAGCGAGATAAATAAGCCATTCGAATTTGAAACACAACAGACCGTTGGAAGTTTTGGATTATTCAATACTTATAATGCGGTAGGCGGCGAAACAAAGAAACTGCATTATTATGCATTCTTCGATCATCGTAATGCCGATGGCTGGCGCGAAAACAGCCGTTATAAAACCAATACCGGCTTCGCCACATTTACCTGGAAGTTCTCTCCAAAGGTTTCTGTAAACGCAGAATTTATGCGGTATAATATGGAGAGCCAGCAACCGGGTGGACTTACCGATTCACTATTCGCCATTGATCCTCAGAAAAGCTACCGGTCGCGCAACTGGTTCAGCACACCATGGACAACAGCGGCTTTATCAACAGACATCGCGTTGAATGCATCGAGCAGGCTTAATGTAAAGCTTTCGGGAATGTGGGGCGACAGGAACAGCATTGGATATCTGAAAACTATCAATGTAAAGGATACCATCAATGCGGCAACACTTCAGTATAATAACAGAGAACTTGCCCGCGATAAATACAGGAACTTTGGAATTGAAGGAAGATATCTCACAGATTATAATTTACTCAGCGCCGTAAGCACATTCTCTGCCGGCCTGCGGTATTTCAAAGGCAACACATACCGTTTGCAAAGAGGAAAAGGAGATACAGGATCTGATTATAATACCGATCTGCAGGAAGCTGCTTATCCCACTGAACTGGATTTCGATAACAATAACGCGGCTGTATTCGCGGAAAATGTTTTCAGGCTTACCAGAAAGCTCATCTTTATTCCGGGAATCAGGTTCGAACACATTTCTTCAGTTGTTGATGGCAGGCTTGCCTTTAATTCAAATGGAACTGAAAGCCGTATCAATAACGAAAAGCGCACCCGCAATTTCGTTCTGTTCGGTGCAGGCGCGGAATATCATATCACTAAAAGCACGGAGTTCTATGCCAACTATACCCAGGCATACAGGCCAATGTTATTTACAGATCTGAGCGCGTCACCAACAACAGACGTGATTGATCCGGACCTGGAAGATGCAAAGGGATACAATATCGATCTTGGTTACAGGGGAAAAGTAAAGGATTACCTGTTCTTCGACCTGAGCGGTTTTTATTTGAAATATAATGACCGTATCGGTACGCTTACACAGCAACGTGCTGATGGCAGTTTTTATAATTACCGCACTAATGTTGGGAACAGCATCAGCAAAGGTTTTGAGGGATTGGTTGAATTTGATCCTGTTCGTGCCCTTAATCCCAATCCAAAGTATGGAAGCGTAAGTGTATTTACATCGTACGCATATACCAACGCGAAGTATGGAGACCTTAAAGAAATCAAAAGAAGCGGAAATTCACTTGTTGAAAGCACATTGAAGAATAATAAGGTTGAAAACGCGCCGGAGCATATCATACGCGCAGGCATTACTTATAATGTAAAAGGACTTTCAATAACTTATCAGTTAAGTCATGTAAGCGAAGCTTTCAGTAATGCCAATAATACAGTAGCTCCAACTGCTGATGGCAATAACGGGCTGATACCTGCTTATACGATCAGCGATATCAGTATAAATTATAAATTCCTGAAAAACTACAATATCCGCGCGGGCATTAATAACGTTGCCGATGCAAGCTATTTTACCCGCAGGGCCGGAGGATATCCGGGCCCGGGACTCATGCCCGCAGACGGCAGATCGGTATTTTTATCTGTCGGCGCTAAGCTGTGAGTTGAATTACAGTTTGAGTATAAGCCGGTGAGCGTTTTTGTTCACCGGCTTTTTCATTGCCCTATGTCTGGCGTATTAATTGCCGCTTACATCATTATGTGGAAGTTGGGAAACAGGGAGAAGACAATTTTGTCCCTTTGAATATTTAAATCTTTGAAAATGAAACGACTTTTTTTGATCATCAGTTTATTCGCATTTTATTTTGTTGATGCGCAACGGGTGAACCAATGTGGAATTATTATTCCACCTCAGCGTTCTACATCAAGCTTTTCTTCAGTCTATGAGGCCGGTCAGTATATTGAAACCATGCTTGACAGCATCAACTGGAAAGAAAATTTCCTGGTGAGAGAACAGAACGGTATTAATAACGCATATGCCACTATCATACGTAACCGGAGATACATTGTTTACGACAATAATTTTCTTGAGAACCTGGACGCTTATGCCGGAACAAAATGGGCTTCGGTCAGCGTACTTGCACATGAAATGGGTCATCATTACCGTAATCACGTTGTAGATACAAGGGGTAGTACGCCTCCTAAAGAAATTGAAGCAGATTATTTTTCTGGTTATGTAATGGCAAAACTTGGCGCCTCATTGAATGAGGCGATTGCGGCAATGGAACAGATCGCTTCGCCGCGTGCCAGTTCCTCGCATCCCGCGAAAGCAGACCGGCTGGCATCAATAACCCGGGGTTGGAATTATGCAAAGGGGCTGACTTCAACAAATCCGCCCGGCACTACCACACCGGCTCCTCAACCGCAGCAAAATCCTCCTCCGCCTTCAAATGATGCAAGCTGGATTCATTT
>DASWTK010000306.1:0-23705 GCA_036402175.1 Chitinophagaceae bacterium
GTAGGAAAGACAAATTTTTTCAGATGCAAAAGCCTATTGAAAAAGAATGGGCGGTTTACATCTTCCAACGGCGCCATTAACTTTTTGATGATCCCCATTACAAACCTTATCGGTGGGAAAAAAGTTGTTTTCCCTTCTTTCCAGACCGTTAAAGCGGCGCTTGACTCTACAAGAGAACTAATCGAAAAAGGGAAGTTCAAGCCGATAATTGACAGAGTATATCCATTAGACAACATCGCGGAAGCCTATAGGTATGTTGCAACCGGTCAGAAGATAGGCAACGTGATTATCACTATGGATAATTAGTCGCGATCGAAAAGTCAAATAGCATTTGGTCTTTATTTATCTTTGAATAACTTTCTGGAGCAAAAGTATTTTGAATGCCGGTATTGACAAACAGACTTCATTCAGGGCTTAATTTTAATGATAACTAAAACCAAAATTTCAGGCATCGCACCATTCTTTATAGTTAAGAATGTTCCCGCCGCGTTAATGTTTTATCGCGATCGTCTTGGATTTGACATTACCTTTCAGGGGCCCAGTGAAGACGATATATTCTTTGGCATTGTGCAACGTGGCGCGGCGATGATCATGATGAAGGATATTGGTGTTGACCCTGTACCGAATTACACGCGGGATATAAAACAAGGCATCGCCCGCTGGGACGCTTACCTATATGTCCCGGATCCCGATGCATTGGCCGAAGAATTTCTGATGCGAAATGTAGAGTTTTTCGAGCCGCTTGCAAACAATGATGATGGTTTGAGAGGTTTTGAAGTGAAGGACGCCGACGGATACATATTGTACTTCGGACGCCCTCTGGTGGAGGACAAACAGTGAAAGTTACAGAATACATACCAACCGAGCAGTTAACGCCATTCGTCAAATCTTACAGAATTATTGAAAGCAGTGGTGATGTGATCAACAGGGTTTTACCAGGCACTTCATTGGCCATTGCTTTTCGCTTCAAGGGGCAAATTTCATATATCAACAACACTGCAAAAATCGCGCTGCCCGCAGCAACACTTTCTGGCTTACGGAAATCCGTGCGACTCATTAATTACGCGCCTGAAACAGCAGCTTTGGTTGTACTGTTTAAAGAATCAGGGATATCAGCATTTATAAAGCACCCGGTTCACGAATTGTTTGAAAAAAGTGTTTCGTTGGAGTGTTTTTTTCCAAAGTCAGAGATTTCAACCATTGAAGAACGTTTGGCCGAAGCTGGAGATCATGAGACAAGAGTTTCTCTCATGGATCAGTTTTTATGTTCAAAACTCCTCGATAGCAAGCCCGACCGCATTGTAACAGAAGCTATCTCCAGAATTTATTTAAGCAAGGGGATGATCAGAATGACTGATTTAGCAGGAAGCTTATTTATAAGCCAGGACGCTTTAGAAAAGCGGTTTAGAAAAGCAACAGGAACAACACCGAAACAGTTTTCATTCATTGTCAGGGTAGGAACCATCACTCGTCAAAGCCCTGCATCATCATCTTTTCTCGATATGGCACTTGACTTTGGTTATTACGACCAACCACATTTCAACAAGGACTTCAGAATATTTACCGGACTAACACCAACAGAATTTTTTAAATCAGCTTCGTATTGGTAAATCAATGATTTTTTACAATGATTGGGGTGGCTATAAACAGACCTTTGAATTAAAAAAAAGCCATGAAACCAGGCCTGTTTGTTATTGTTATTTTCCTGGCATGTATACCATGTAAAACTTCTGCGCAGGAAAATATTGTTACCTCACAATCAAAAAGTAAAAAGATGAAACAGTTTAGCTTATTAGTTAGGGTGCCTGTTACTTATAACTCAGAACAGGCAAAATTGGTGAATCCGCAATGGGATAGCTTGCTTGAACTCTGGAAACAGAAAGGTGTGTACGTTTTGAGTTTTGCATTTCCTGGAGAAAGCCACACTATATCAGGATCAGGAAAGACAGTAAAAAAGGAAATTGTACTTTCTGGCAACCTCAAAGTCGTAAGCAACATCGTTATTCAGTCAGAATCGATAGAACAGGCTTTGGAACTTGCAAAAGCATGCCCTATTCTTTTATACGACGGAACAGTTGAAGTCAGGGAGATACCTAAGCCAATTAAACATACAGAATAAAATGACCAGTGCTGATAATCAAAAGCTGCTCAAGCTGGCATCACTGTTGTTTTTTTATGTAAATTAGTTGTAGTGCGATGTTTGGTTTCACGTTATGGGCTTGGTAAATTTTAAGCCAAAAAAGATAACTGCAAATATTTAAAATATAATATATGGGTAAGTTAGCAAAGATTAAAACGCAGCCCACTTCTTCCAGCGTAACCGACTTCCTTGATACCATAGCGGATGAACAAAAACGCAAGGACAGTTTTGTAATACTTAAGATGATGGAAAAGGCTACCAAAGAAAAGCCTAAAATGTGGGGTGCTTCAATGATTGGTTTCGGAGATGTAAGATATAAGAGCCCCGCTACAGGCAGGGAAGTAGATTGGTTTAAAATTGGTTTTTCTCCCCGGAAGGCCAATTTATCTTTACATCTGTGCCAGGATGTACGGAAACACGCTGAGGCATTGACAAAATTAGGTAAGCACAAGACCGGCGCCGGATGCCTTTATATTAATAAGCTTGAGGATATTGATATAAATGTTCTGGAGGGGATGATAGCTGACGCTGCGAAATAAAGTCGATATCCATAAATAACTTCTCGTCATCTTTCATGATTTTTTTACAATTTTGCTGCGTTTACGCTCATCCAACTGGTGATCAAAAATTGTAATTCAAACCAATATTATGAATCTATCGATCCGGCCTTTTATTTTTATATGTCTCCTCTTTTCTGCAAACAGTATTTCCGGTCAGGCAAAAAAGCAAAAGCTTGAAATTTCACACCTTACAGGCAATTTTTATATTTTCACTACTTATAACACTTACAAGGAACACCTGGTGCCAGCCAATGGAATGTATCTTGTAACAGATAATGGCGCTGTCATGTTTGACTCGCCCTGGGATACTACTCAGTTCCAACCATTGCTCGACAGCATTAAAGTAAAGCACAATAAAAATGTGGTGATTTGTATTGCAACGCATTCACATAAAGACAAAACTGCCGGACTTGAATTCTTAAGGGAAAAGGGTGTGCAAACATTCACAACAAAGCAAACAGACGAAATATCCAAAGTAAAGGGCGAAAAACGAGCTGAATTTCTAATGAATAAGGATACAGTTTTTTCAGTAGGACAATACAAATTTCAAACATACTACGCCGGGCAAGGACATACTCCGGACAATATCGTTATCTGGTTCGACAAGGACAAAGTACTTTACGGCGGTTGCCTGGTAAAAAGCATTGAATCGAAAGACCTGGGGAACCTTGAAGATGCAAACGTAAATGAATGGCCGGCCACCATAAGAAAATTACAGGCTAAATTTAAAGACCCCCGGTTCATCATTCCAGGCCACGGATCATGGATCAGTAAAAATTCCCTCGACCACACACTAAAGCTTATCAGAGGTCATAAATAAAATGTACTGTTACCGGGGCTGATGTGCTAAAACGATATCTTACAAAACTTCCGCCTCCTTATTATACCTTCCCCTGTATTCGAGGGGTGACATGCCCGTTATTTTCCTGAATACTTCACGAAAAGCTTTTACGTCTGAATAACCTACCTCATACATGACTTCGTTAATTGTTTTTCTGCTGGTTTCAAAAGCCTTTTTCGCTTTTTCTATTTTTACCCTTTGGGCATATTCCACAGGCGTATTTCCAGTTGCTTTGATAAATCTTCTGTCAAAATTCCGCCTGCCCACCGCAAACTTTGACGACAAATCTTCAACGGATATCTTTTCATCTACTTTACTTTCAATATAAGCCTGCGCTTTCCGGACCATCTCATCACCGTGCAGCTTCTGACCTGTAAATATGGTAAAGGCTGACTGGCTCTGCCTGTCCATTTCAATCTGAAATATCTTGGAGCAGTATATGGCAGTTGTTCTGTCGTAATATTTCTCTACCAGGTAAATCAGCAGGTTCAGAAATGAATAAGCCCCGCCATTTGTATAGATGCCGTGTTCATCAGTAATCAATTTATCGGCCTGTAAATTCACATTGGGAAACATGGTTCGGAAGGTGTCAGCTGCTGACCAGTGCGTAGAGCAATTCTTTCCATCGAGCATGCCCGCGGAAGCCAGCATAAAAGTACCGGTACACATACTTGCCACTTCAGCTCCGTCTTTATATTGCTGTGCGACCCAATCTATGAGCAATTTGTTTCCTTTCATCGCTTTTTGATAGTCGCGTACCAGGGAGGGAATAATGATCAGGCTGGTTTTTTTGATATCAGAGATGTTAACGTGAGGCTGAACTATAAGCAGGCCGTTATCAAACTCGGCCTTTTTTGAAACACCTGCCAGTTCCACTTTAAACAATTCCTTTTTTCCTGTATTCCTCCAGTATTCATTGGCTCGTATAAATACTTCATATGAGCCAACGATGCAGGCTATTGTACTTAATGAACTCTGTCCGTCAGGAACCAGGATGGTAATATGTTTCATCGGAATCTTTTCTCAAAGATAGAGATTAGCCTTGTCCGGATCAACCCACCAAAATGTCTATTTCGCACCCCATTGTGCCGCTGGTTAAGACAGGGAATTGCGTTGCTAAAACCAGGCTGATAATACAGCATGCATTCAAAATCCGTATTTTGTGCGGTAACTATGACGAAAGTGGAAGCCCTTTTAGATAATCCGGTTTGGCATTCATTGGCCGAAACTCATCACGACTTTGCCGTCAATTATGAAGGCGTAAAATTCTATCATCCCGACTATTGCCCTTTTGGAGGATTTTCGGATATCGATAAAACACAGGAAAGTATCAGCAGGTATGCTGAATTAACAGATAATTTTTATGTTGTTGGAAACAAACCAATCTTCAATGACAACCTAAGGTTGAACAAAGAACTTGTTTGTAACCAGATGATACTTGATAAGCCAATTGAGATTGAAATAAATGAATTGATCGTTGAGCTTCGGGACGACCGTGAACTTTTTAAACTGGTTAACCTTGTACAACCAGGTTATTTTAAAAATAAAACTTCTCACCTGGGAAACTATTATGGAATATTCAAGAGTGGCGAATTGATTGCGGTTACTGGTGAACGAATGAAAATGAGTTCATTCACTGAAGTAAGCGCAGTCGTAACCCATCCCGATCATACCGGAAAAGGTTACGCTAAACAATTGGTGGCTCATACTGCAAACAAAATATTCTGCGAGAACAAGATTCCGTTTTTGCATGTTGCGGAAACTAACGCAGGGGCCATTAAGCTGTATGAAAAGCTTGGCTTCAGGACAAGGCGGAAAATCAGCTTCTGGAATTTGGTTTCGGTGAATGGCTTTTTAAAGAATGCGTAACATATGAAAAAACTAACATTGTTGTTGGCCATAGGTTTCTTGTCTTTGTCTTCTCAAACCAATAGTCCGCAAAAAGTTTTTGATGTTCATATTCACGGAAGCAAGGATATGTCAGCTCAACTTGTGGCGCTGGAACAGGCAGGTGTATACAGAGCCGCGATAAGTACTTCCTGGGATCTTCAGAACGCATACAGGGGAAAATCAAAAATCAACATGTTGTACGGCCTCATGCTTCCCTGCCCGGAAGGGAAGGTGCCATACAGTTTACAGAATTGTTATGATGATGGAAAAGACTGGCCTTCCGTTAAATGGGTTGAAACACAAATAAAAAATGGGAAGATTAATTTCATTGGTGAAATATTAAGCCAGTATTACGGTATTTCTTCCTCCGATTCGTCTTTGAATCCTTACTATGCGCTTGCGGAAAATTATGGATTGCCGGTTGGGATCCACACTGGTGGAGCAGGTCCCGATCATGGCAGCCCTAACTTTAACATGGAGATGGGCAATCCCTTTTATATGGAGAATCTTTTGAGCAGATTTCCCAAGCTAAAGGTTTGGATCATGCATGGTGGCGACCAGTTTTATAGGGAGGCAATCGCCATTATGCTTCAGCATAACCAGGTTTACGCAGACATTTCAGTTATTTCTAATCCGGAAATAGTACCTGCAGACAGGTTTGCTCACATAATGAAAACATATGTAGCTGCCGGACTTGAAGACCGGTTAATGTTTGGATCTGATAATGGTGACATCAAAAAAATCATTGCAGCTGTTGAGGAGCTTGAATTTTTGTCGGACAGGCAAAAGAATAAGATCTTTTACGAAAATGCTGAGCGTTTCTTCGCACTCAGGCTAAAATAACGAATGTGAAAAATCCTGTCATTATAGAGCTACCAACAAATTTAGGTCTTAAAGAGCCTTCTCCAGGGAAAGAGCCAGGAGTAAAAAAACTACCTGCCTGGTTAAAGAAACACGGTTTTCACTCATTGCTTCAACCTGTAAAAACAATTACGCTGGAGCCACCCGCCTATAGTATGAACCTTGACAATGAATCGCAGGTGAGAAATGCAGATAAGATTGTCGCATATGCGGAAAAGCAACTCCAGGTATTAAAGATGTCATTGCTTAACGGTGAATTTCCCGTTGTAATTGGTGGCGACTGCAGTGTATTGATAGGCAATTCTGTGGCATTGAAAGAAATTGGCACATATGGATTGTTCTTTCTTGATGGCCATACCGATTTTATGTGGCCATCATTATCACAAACAGGAGGGGCGGCAGGAATGGACCTGGCAATTGTAACGGGTTATGGCCATGATAAGCTGACCGATATTCACGGACAGAAACCTTATTTTAAAGAAGAACATGTTTGGTGTGTGGGTAATCGGGAATATGAGGAATGGTATGTTAATACAATCAGGGAATCTTCAATTCATTATATAGATCTCGATTCACTGAGACAGACCGGAATAAAAAAATGCGTCACCGATTTTATAAAAATGGTAGACGCAAATAACTTGGATGGATACTGGATCCATATTGATGTGGACGTACTGAATGACGACATTATGCCGGCAGTAGACAGTCGTCAGCCCGATGGACTGAACTATCCTGAGTTTAACGAATTAATGAAATATTTACTTTCCGATCCAAAAGCAACAGGACTCGAAATAACTATCCTGGACCCCGACTTAGATTCATCGGGGCTTTACACAAAAGAGTTCGTTGCCAATTTCTGCGAAACTTTTAATGCCATCAGATAGTTTCAATGTAAACGCAAGACTTTACTTTCTCACTGTAACCTTCAGAAAAGTAGCCGGAATTTTTGTTTTAGTGTCGTCACCGCTCTTGTTCTGACTATTGAAGAGGGCTTTCAGTTCATTTTCCAGATCTTCGGCTTTTCCATTTTTTTCTGCTGCCTCAAATGCATTCATTGTAGGGCCATAATAATTTTTAAATACCTCAACAAATTCCGAAGGACTGTATGGCGCGTTAAAAGTATAGGTAGCTCTTTCAAAAGTTATATTTTCCGCCGGAATACCTGCGCTTTCAAACCGCTCAACTACTTTGTCTTCCTGTCCCCAGGTCATTGGGCTAACAAAACCTTCAGGAGGAGGAGGGGTATATGAAGAGCTGATCTTCAGTATTTGTGCTACCAGGGTAGGATCGCCGGGGATCCAGTTTCCCATTACGATCTTTCCACCAGGCCTGGTAACGCGTACCATTTCTTTTGCCACATCAAATGGTCGTGGCGCGAACATCGCACCAAAGATGCTCACCACATGGTCGAATGATTCATCATTCACATCGGCCAGATTACTTGCGTCGCCTTCCTGAAAACTGATGTTGGAAAGACCCTCGTTTTTTGCGCGTTTGTTGCCGGCTTCAACCAGGTTCCGCGCTATGTCAACGCCCATAACTTTTGCTCCGCGTTTTGCTGCGGGAATAGCTGTTGTGCCATCGCCGCAACCCAGGTCAAGCACAGCAACGCCGGGTGCTATTGAAAGACTTTCAACCAGTTGTTCTCCGCTTTGGCGCATGGTTTCCGCAATGCGGGTGAAGTCGCCTTTTTCCCATAATGCCTTATTCGGGTTCATATTATTTATAAATTTTACTCAAGATAGGCTTTCCATGATGGAATATTCCGGGCCATCTATCTTACGGGTAACTCAGACAGATTAACTGCGGTTCTCATCTTATTATCGGAGGTAAAGTTTCGTAACACACGCATCAGGCAGGAGGAGGTTGACAGCAAATATGGATCATAATGTGATAAATATTTAACTTTAGAATCATGTCTCCTGTTTATTGTTAAACATTAAAAAATGCAACGAAGAAAATTCATCAAAAACTCGGGTATCGTAGCTTTTGGGATCGGTGCATTTGGAGAATTGATATGGACCGGGAATGGCTTCGTGGGCGACTCACCCACAACGACGGATGTTTTGGGTCCGTTTTACCGGCCTGGCGCGCCAATCCGTCAAAACCTGAACCCGCCTGGGTTTCAGGGTGAGATACTTCATTTGTACGGTACAATTTTCAAAGAAGATGGCAAAGCACCGGTGAGCAATTGCCTGGTCGAAATCTGGCAATGCCAGTCAGACGGGCTTTATGATAACATTTCGGAAAACTATTTATACAGGGCTAGTCAGCATATACCTGACAACGGCAAATACCACTTCATTACTACCAGGCCGGTACCTTACCCGGTAGCTGAAAATTCAACATTATATCGTCCAGCCCACATCCACATGCGGATTTCTGTGCCTGGCCAGCAGGACCTGATTACGCAGGTTTATTTTAAAGGAGATCCTCATCTTGACACCGATCCAAGCACAAAATCTCCATTGGCTCTGAATAGAATTCTTTCGATAAGTAAAAATGGGAAGAATGAAAATGAGATCAGGTTCGATATTGTATTAAGGAAGGAATATCTGCCGGAGGATGCTGTATTTGCGAAAGTTATTGGTATATATAGTATGAATGATAAGTCGATGATGGAATTTTACAGAAACGGGGATATGCTTTTTTACAAGATAAATAATCAGATCTGGGGTGGATTATCTTATTCAGGAAATAATACCTTTTCAGGAGGCGTGGAAGATACCGAAGCTAAGTTTGAGTTGTTGCCAAAGGGAAATGCAAAGGTTCAGTTCAGGTTTAACAGAAGAAGAGATACGAGGCTCGAAGGGGAAAAGGTGCTCGTATATAAGGAGCAAAGCCATCAATAGCTAAGGAGAACAAATAATTGAAGCATGTCTTCCTACTTGTAGCCATTTCCCTTTCTTTTTCATCCAGATATTAGTAAACCTTCTTTTTACTTGCTGACCTGCCTTTGCGCCGGGTATATCAGTTCTTGATACAAATGTTTCATTTCCCATCGTAATAACAACATTGCCTTCTACAAGAATTCCCTCAATTACTCTTTCAAAAGATGAATAATTGATCAATCCTTGTTTCTGGATGTCGAGAACAGCATTCCTGTCTTTTGCAATATTGTTGCGGGGATTATTGACCATAAATGCCGGATCCCAAAGTTGTTTTAGAAGATTAGTGTCTGCATCCAGAATGCCCTTAACTACAAGTTGCTCCAGGTCTTTTATTACAGATTCTGTACCTGATTTATTTTGTGAATTCGCCGCTACCGCAAAAAACATAAAGGAAATCACACATAGATTCCAGTGCAATGACCGGCATGTGGGTAAATTGAATCGAAGATTGTTTGCGGCAAAACATTTAATAGATTTGATGACATTCATCGGTTTTCATTTTTATTCATTGTGTTTGTAATGGTTTGACCAATTTAGTTATGTCAAGATGCAGAAACCAGGCTGTAATTTGACACCCTTGTTCTAAATATACTTGATATATTGTGATATACTTAATCTATAGTTTCTCAAATCAAAACCATGCATATGAAACATGTATTCATTCTCATTTTGATTTCCGTCTTTTTTTTTGCATGTAATCAATCGGTAAACACCCGTTCAGAAGGTGAGAAAATTATGCAGCTGAGCCGAGACTGGTCAAGATCAGCTGCTACAGACAGTATTGAAAAGACATTGAGCTATTGGGATGATAGCGCAACTGTAATGTCACCCGGACAACCTTCAATTGTTGGGAAGCAGGCAATAAGGGAAATGATTTTGGGCGCTTCTCAGATTCCTGGATTTAAGATAAGTTGGGAACCGAAAAGTGTTGAGGTATCAGAAAGCGGAGATATGGCATACCTTATTGAAGAGACGCAGATAACTATGAATGATTCTGTTGGTAACCCTGTTACTCAAAGAAATAAAGCAGTTACTATCTGGCGAAAAAAAGCTAATGGCGAATGGAAGAATGTTGTTGATATCTGGAATGCAAATTAATAATCTTCTGAAGACAAAACAGAATGGCCGAAGGAAATAAAAAAAGGATAGCAGAAATTTCCGCAGTCTTACTCACTGCAGCCGGTAAATTCATATTCATGGATTATCTAAACTGGCGATTACCCTTCATTGTAATAGCAATAATTTCCTGGGTTATTTATATTATTTACCGAAGGATCACTAAACCCGCGATCTTTAAGTATTGGGGATTCAGAACTGATAACTTCAGATCAGTTTTGAAAAGGGTATTACCGTATGGTATTATTTCTGTAATTGCTTTTATCGGTATCGGCATTTACAGGGGCACTATAAATGTTACCTGGCATATCATTCCAATTTTAGTTTTATATCCTCTGTGGGGAGTAATTCAGCAGTATTTATTGATCGCACTTACGGCAGGAAACATGCAGGACATTAAAGGCCTCAATTTGAGCAAAGGAGTTATCATTACAATTGCCGCCCTGCTATTTGCCACCATTCATTACCCATTTGTGTGGCTGATTATTGCGACCTTCATCCTGGCTTTATTTTATGGATTTATTTATTTGAAGGAAAGGAACCTTTACGTGTTAGGCCTGTTTCATGGCTGGCTGGGAGCAATATTCTATTATACAGTTTTGGATAGGGATCCTTTTTTAGAAATATTCGGGGGGTTATTGAAAAGATGATCTTCATTTGCATCAGGTAAACATGTCAAACATTTTCAGACTTATGAGACCAGCGATATTCAATAAGATTTTTCTTTTTCTTGTAGTTCAGGTATTAATATGCAGACTGTATGGTCAATCTGTATATTATCCCGATTCCATATGGCAAACAAAGACACCCGCTGAACTAAAAATGAATGCCCGGTTACTTGATAGCGCCGTAAAATTTGCGATTCAGAATGAGACCAAAACTGAAGTCGATCTGAGAGTAGCTAACCTGAAAGCATATGCGAGAGAGCCGGGTTATAAAATCCTTGGTCCCATGAAGCAAAGAGGAAAACCTGCCGGGCTAATCATAAAAAATGGATACATCGTGGCACAATGGGGCGATACGAAACGTGTTGACATGACATTCAGCGTAGCTAAAAGTTATCTATCCACAGTTGCCGGACTGGCAGTGGATGAACGCATCATAAAAAGTGTAGACGACCGGGTGAATGAATATTTGTGGGATGATAAGTTTGAAAGCACGCATAATTCTAAAATTACATGGAGGCATCTGTTAACGCAGTCGTCAGATTGGTCGGGATGCCTTTTTGATATTTGTGATTGGGCCGACAGGCCGCCTCGGGAAGGCGGCATTGACGACTGGAGGAACAGGAAGATGCTGGAACCAGGGTCGCAATATGAATATAATGACGTACGGGTAAACTTATTAGCGTATAGTTTATTGCAGGTCTGGAGAAAACCTTTACCCGTTGTCTTAAAAGAGAAGATCATGGAACCGATCGGCGCGTCTGCGTCGTGGCGATGGTATGGCTATGATAATTCATTTGTGAACGTTGACGGGATCATGATGCAATCAGTAAGTGGAGGCGGACATTTTGGAGGCGGCTTATTTATCAATACACTTGACCATGCCCGGTTTGGATTGTTGTTTTTAAGAAAGGGTAAATGGAAGAATAAACAGCTTATTTCAGAGGCATGGGTAAATGCTGCGCACCAGCCATCAGCAGCAAATAAATCTTATGGTTTCATGTGGTGGACAAATGAAGAGCAGAAATTCAAGAACTTTTCTAAAAATATTTATTACGCCGACGGGTTTGGAGGGAACTATATTATTATCGACAATGAACGTGATATAGTGATTGTTGCCCGATGGCTGGATACAGGCAAGCTCAGTGAATTCGTTGACCTTGTATTGAGCTCGGCAGAAAGCAGGTAGCCTGGTTCACAAATGGAGACATTATCAAAATATTATATCCCGTTTATGAAATTGCGCATTCAGTTCTTATTAGCAGCATTTTCGTTTTCCATGTTCGTATTGTCGCTTTGCTCTAATCCGGCAAATGCCCAAACTGAAATCCGGTACGATATTGTGTTGCTTGGAGGCAGGGTAATTGACCCCGAAACCAAATTGGATGCGATCAGGAATGTCGGCATTCTGAAAAACACTATTGCAAAGATCAGCGCAGAACCTTTAAAAGGAAAAGAGGTGATCAATGTTTCGGGCCTGGTAGTGTCACCTGGGTTTATCGATTTGCATGCACATGGACGTGGTAGCATTGAGAGGGAATTCCAGTTGCACGATGGTATTACTACTGCACTGGAATTGGAATGGGGAATTGAGTTTCTGGAAGAATGGTACGCTTCGCAGAAATCAAAAGCGCTTATTAATTATGGCGCCAGCGTTTGCTGGCCGTTTGAGCGTTACAGGGCGTTGGATGACTTTAAAACCGAACTCGACGAATTAAAGAAGCGATCAGCGTCTGGCGCAGTTACAGTGATTGGCCTGGTTAATTATCTTTCGCCCTCATACAAATCATCACTGACCAATGCACAGATTGATAAGACAATTGACAATATCAGACAATCGCTTTCCGCGGGTGGCATTGGGATCGGAATTCCCATTGGCTACCTGCCAGAGGTAAAGCCCGGTGAAGTTTTCCGCGTTTACCAATTAGCAGGGGAGATCAAAGCGCCAATTTTTACACACGTGCGCGAAGGAGGTATTATGGCTGTACAACAGGCGATTGCCGATGCCGTTCTGACAGGCGCTCCTTTGCATATTGTTCACGTAAACAGCTCAACGCTTGGGAACATTTCCTTGGCTATCGAGATGGTGCGATTAGCAAAAGAAAAGGGTTTCGATATAACAACAGAATTGTATCCTTACACTGCGGCTTCCACAGGCCTGCAAACTGCCGTATTTGACGAAGGCTGGCAAAAAAGGATTGGCATTACTTATGAAGATCTGCAATGGGTTGAGACGGGAGAACGACTTACAAAGGAATCTTTTGAAAAGTACAGAAAAACGGGTGGTGTTGTTATCATCCATTCCATGAAACCTGAATGGATAAAGACAGGCATAGCCGCGCCTGGAGTTATGATCGCATCCGATGGAATGGCGTACGCGAAACTGGCGCATCCCAGAACAGCCGGAACATTTTCACGCCTGTTAGGAAAATATGTAAGAGAAGAGAAGGTAATAGATTTAAGTACAGCTATTGAAAAAATAACTTTGCTGCCGGCAAAAAGATTAGAAGCTATTGCCCCAATGATGCGCTTAAAGGGAAGAATTCAGCAGGGAGCGGATGCAGACATTACCATTTTTAACCCCAATGCCATTATTGATAAAGCAACATTTGAAAAGGGTTTGGAATTTTCTGCAGGTATCGAATACGTGATCGTCAATGGCAAATTTGTTTTGAAAAATGGTAAAACAGTGGAAGGAGTTTTCCCGGGTTTGCCTGTTTTTGGGAAATTTAAAACGAAGTAATACAACTTAACTTTAATTATTGAAGGCAATTACTTACCAAAAGTACGGAGGACCAGAAGTTCTGCAGATCAGTGAAGTCGAAAAGCCTGTTCCTAAAAGCAATGAGGTGCTGATAAGGGTTCATGCAGTATCATTAAATGATTGGGATTTTGGCTTAATGAAAGGTGATTTTGTAAACCGCATGCTCAACGGCTTGTTTAAACCCCGGCGAAAGATATTGGGATCTGATATTGCCGGGCGGATTGAAGAAGTTGGGAATGAAGTAAAAAAATTTAAAACCGGAGATGAAGTATATGGTGATTTGAGTGGCCGGTGGGGCGGCTTCGCTGAATATGTTTGTGCCAGCGAAGATCAGGTGGCATTAAAGCCGTCCGTCATGAGCTATAATGAAGCCGCTGCGATTCCACAGGCTGCTATGCTGGCTGTACAGGGACTGATTGATGTTGGGAAAATTAAACAAGGCCAAAAGCTGTTGATCAACGGGGCGGGCGGAGGCGTTGGCACTTTTGGTGTGCAGATCGCAAAACAGTTTGGCGTTGAAGTTACCGGAGTCGACAGCACAGGCAAGCTGGAAATGATGCGGTCGTTGGGCTTTGATCATGTGATTGACTACACAAAAGAGGATTTTACAAAGAATGGAATTTGCTACGACTTGATTCTGGATGTGAAGACAAATCGCTCGTTATTTAATTATGCCCGTTCATTATGCACTAATGGAGTATATGTTACGGTTGGAGGATCAATGGGACGGCTATTGCAGGCTTTACTTCTCAGGTCATGGATTTCTATGACTCAGAAAAAGCAGATACGGATTGTAGCTTTAAAAACGAACAAGGATTTGTTGTATATGAACGAGCTATTCGTTAACGGTAAGGTGAAGGCTGTGATCGATGGACCATTCAAACTGGAAGAATTCGGGAAAGCTTTCAGACTTTTTGACAAGGGGGAACACAAAGGAAAAGTAGTATTGATTGTATGAATGAATTTATGAACTCATCTTCAAGGAAAAGCGCCGCAACTAAGTATATTTTCAAGGCTACACTCTTTTGTATCGTATTCACAGGAATATTCATAGTTTTTTCATTTCTGAAAGGCTTTCTTCCGGCCGATTTGGAAAGATTGTCACATGGTATCATTGGAACAGCAGCTGCATTTTTAACAACCTATCTATTTTTAAAATCTGACAAAAAAACATTTGCAGACATAGGCTTAAAATCAGAAAGTAAAACCATAGTCAGATTCGTATCTGGGATTGTAATTGGTATACTGATCATGGGTTTATTAATAGCAGGTGTTTTCTATTTTTCCGATGTGGAGATAAATGTTAATCCAGAGAGCACTTTACTTAGTTTTTTATTAATGTCTGCACCTTTAATTCCGCTTGCATTTATGGAAGAGTTAGGATTCAGGGCATATCCTCTTGAAATCCTGAAAAATACAGTCGGCATCCGGACGGCAATAATTATCACGTCGGTGCTTTTTGCATTATATCATATTGTGAACGGCTGGTCAGTCACAACCTCGTTTTCAGGGCCGGCTATCTGGGGACTGATTTTCGGTCTGGCAGCGGTTTATTCAAAAGGAATTGCATTGCCAACAGGCATTCATTATGCAGCTAACCTGACGTCATCTGCATTTTCAGATACTAAAAATAAAAGTAGTATATGGATAGTGGAACAATCCGGAAAGCTTACAGCTAAAGAGCCAGGAAGCATCGATCTGACTTTAATAATTCCTGGTTTAATTCTTTTTATTTTTGCAGTCCTTTGTATGGAAATATACATCAGAAGCAGAATGGTTAAAGAAGGTGTAAATTCGTATGCTAAATGAACCAGTTAGATTTACATGATCACGAAAGCTGAAATTAACATGAGAAAAATAATTCATCTGGTTTTATGTATCATGTTAGCCCAAACTTCATTGGGGCAGACTGTAGAAGGCTATTTCAGAAAAGCCGATTCCCTTTACAAACAGAAGGATTTCAGAAATGCGGCAATAGCATTCTCCGAAGCTTTTAATGCAAGCGGCAAAACACAAACTGGTCTTTACAGATCGGCAACCGCTTCATGGGCTTTAGCCAATGTTCCTGACAGCGCTTTTAAATTATTAAATCAACTTGCAGCGTCTGACAGAATATCAAAATTTGATCTCTATCAGATTGAAAACGGACCAGACTACATTTCGTTGCAAAAGGATAATCGTTGGAAACCAGCGTTGGATAAGATCAGGAAACAAGTTGAGAAAAACAGTTTTCAGCAGGAGGAGTTTATTTATGGCAGAAAGGATGGAGTAGCCCTTACCCTTGTTCAGGTAAAGCCGAAAGTCAAGCCTATCGGAAAAGCTATCATATTTGTAGTCAGTGGTGGTTGGGTTTCGGGTTATAATGGCATTGAAGTATTTACAGATCCCGTTCTGCAATACCTGACACGTGGTTATACAGTGTTTGCAGTTGTTCATGGATCACAGCCGCGGTTTGCCATTCCCGACGCGGCGAGTGATATCAAAAGAGCCGTAAGGTATATCCGATACAATGCCGCGAAATTTGGCATTGATCCCAATAAGATCGGAATTACGGGTGGTTCGGCGGGAGGACATTTATCATTAACGGTTGCTACTTCGGATGATAAGCCAAATCCAACAGCGATTGACCCCATTGAGCGGGTTTCATCCCGCGTTCAGGCCGTTGCGGTATTATATCCGCCAACTGATTTTTTAAATTGGGGCGGTCCGGGGATGAATATGGCCAATGCAAAAGCAGCGCTGATAGAAAGACGTTCATGGGGCGCGGTGGACTTCAAAGTATGGAACGAGCGATTGAGGCTTTATGAGGAAGTTTCTGATACTGCTGCCAGAAACAGGATCGCTAAGGAATTTTCACCGGTTTACGCTGTATCGCCCGATGATCCTCCTGTATTTATCATCCATGGCGATGCGGATCCTACTGTTCCATTACAGCAGTCACAGTCAATTATCGCACGACTCAATGAGGCAGGCGTTCCCAATAGATTAATCATTAAAAAAGGCGGGAAGCATAATAGCGAGCAGATGAAACCTGAATGGCTGGAGTTTGTTGACTGGTTTGATAAGTATTTGAAATAAGCTTTCCGGATTAACATGAAAAGGAAATGATTCAATGAAAAAGTGTATTATTTACATCGCTTTTCTTTTAATGTGTTCAACCGTTTTTGCTCAGAACGACTTCAGAAAAAATGATGTCTATTTTGAATTTTTAGGTAATGGCATCCTGGCATCCATCAATTATGAAAGACAACTCGGAAGCACTCCTGGTCTCGGCGCGAGAATAGGAATTGGGCACTTTTCCGGTGACGAGCAATTCAGGATATCAATTCCGGTTGGCATAAACTACCTGATAAAGCTGAATAATAACAGATCATTCCTTGACGCTGGTATTGGCGCAACATGGTCTGGCGCTGCGGGATTAAAAACATCCAAGCAGGAATCACTGGCCGGAGGGAGGGATTACAGTGAGAAAATATGGAGCTTTATTCCATCTATCGGGTACAGGCGGCACACGAAGGGACATTTTATGTGGCGGGCAAGTCTTACACCTGTTTTTAATAAGTACAGAACATTGCCATGGGTTGGAATTTCTATTGGAAAGCGCTTGTAGTTATGACTTTTCATTTATGATTTCCCTTTCAAATGAATAAATACCTTTTATTACTATCGCTTTCATTTTCACTGACCACAAGCTTGCAAAGCCAACAGCCAGGCCGACTCTTCAGGATAAGAACTATTACAGCAGGTGTAACATTAAAAAATCTGAATGACACCAATACACTCAATACCGCAGTTCAATTCTTAAATAATGCAAAGCAGGTTTTCATTGCCAAAGGTTATGAAGTGCAAACCCTAAGGATCAGCACACAGCATTTTTATAAAATGGCGGATAAACAATCCTATGATCGTGCCCTGACCGCGCTTTCCGCATTTGATAGAATTGCGCAACGAAACAACATTGTTCTTTCGATAGGGCAAATATTGCCGCCTGACGAATACCAACAGGAAATTTCGGGCTGGGTTGAAAAGCTGGCGCAAACTACTTCCACCATTAGTTTCAATTTATCAGTTTCCTCTCCAGAGAAAGGTATTCATTATAAATCAGTGAGAGCCGCCGCTGAAATAATTACAGCACTTTCCAGGTTTAATAACGGGGAAGCGAATTTCAGGTTTGCCGCCACCGCAAATTGCCCGGCAGGGATTCCTTTTTTTCCTGCGGCTTTCCACGATGGGAAAAATAGTTTTGCGGTTGGACTTGAATCTCCTAACCTGATAACAGAAGCGTTCAAAAAGAGCAATACAGAGAATGCAAAACAAAATCTGAAATCTCTTTTTGAAACAAACCTGATCCCTGTTCAGAATATTGCAGAAGACATTTCAAAGAAATTGAAATGGCAATACGATGGAATTGACGTATCGCCTGCACCCGGACTTGACGCCAGCATCGGGCAGGCAATTGAAACATATACAAAGCAGCCATTCGGCAGTGCGGCTACTTTAAGCGCGTGTTCATTAATTACCGACGTGCTTAAGAACTTAAATATTAAAAAATGCGGTTACTCAGGCCTGATGTTGCCGGTGATTGAAGATCTGGTTCTTGCTAAAAGAGCCGAAGAAGGCAGATACTCCCTGCAGACGCTTCTCCTGTATTCCGCTGTCTCAGGAACGGGACTTGATGTTGTTCCAATTCCAGGCGATACACCAAAACAGGTATTGGAAAATATTCTCATTGATGTAGCCGCATTATCCCTGAAGTATAGTTTCAAAGCGCTATCGGCCCGCCTGTTTTTAATACCCGGTAAAAAAGCTGGTGATATAGTGAGCTTTGACAACCCTTATCTGACCAGATCTGTGGTATTGAAAGTTGAATGATCAAATATTGTCCTGTCTACTACTGCTTCGCGTCGAGGATCACCGGAGTATTACCCCTTCCCATAATGATGATCTTTGAATTGGGCGACTTGGCAAGTTCCAGTTGCGCTTTGATCCCTTCATATTGCAACTGGCGATCGGTTAACCCGATGTTGATGATTCGCTGGTAATCGGCAATCCCCTGCGCTTCTACCCGCTTCCTTTCCGCTTCCTGCCTTTCTTTCTGAAGAACAAACTGCATCTTCTGCGCTTCCTGCTCCGCATTGATTTTTTGCTCAATGGTGGTCTTCACCGATTGAGGAAGCGTAATATTCCTCACCAGCAATTGCTCAAGCACCAGTCCGCGGCGTTTGAAGTCGTTGTCTATGCTTTGAAAGATCCGCTGCTGAAATTCATCGCGTTTGCTGGAGTAAAGCGATATAGCATCGTAATAGACTGCATTGTCCCTGATCTTGGTTCGGGTAAGCGGACGTACGATCTTATCAGTATAATCCAGTCCGGTTTCCCTTACCAGTTTAGGCGCATCCGAAGGCAGTACCTTATACAGTACAGTGAGGTCAATGGTCACTTCAAGGCCGTCTGACGTCAGTACCCTGATGGCATCATCAGCTGATTTCGCGCCTTCATCATGTACACCGCTCATTGTATAATTCTGGGTTTTGATGTCCATCTGGTCAACATCGAGCAGAGGATTGATAAAATGGAGTCCGCTTCCCAGTACATCGTTCTGTACTTCGCCGAATAATTTTTTCACTCCAATTTGTCCGGCTTCAATTTGTATGATGCTGGAAGTGATCACGCCGATAAGTATCACCAGCAATCCAACCCAGCGCAATGTGCCGGCATAACGCCTGAACGCGTCGTTGCTTTTTGCAACCACTAAACCGACGATAAATAGGATAATTCCGAGAATGATGAAGGGCATATGATTTGGTTGAGTTTAGTTAGAGATTATTAAAAATGTAAAATGTAAAATGTAAAATTCAAAATTTAGAGACCCTATTTTGCATTTTTCATTTTGAATTTTACATTTTTCAACTACTATGATCCGCCACAATTACCCACTTCCCTTCAATTTTCCTGAACATTAAAGTGTAATGTCCGCCAACGTCGCCAACGCTTCGTTTGAGGAACCATTTGCCAACTACGAAGTAGTAAGTGGGGGAGATCTTTTTTACCTGCAGGATGTCGAAAGATAACTTTCCCATTTTTGCAGTATCGCCGTAATTCTTTTTGTAATTCGCAAGCGTGGCGTTATACCCGTATGTTACTCCCGACTGGCCAATGAACATGAGCGAGTCGTTGTTCCAGTAACCTACCATGAACGCTTCGATGTTTCCACGATTCCAGTTTTCTACCTGTTTTTGAAGAACGGACAGTATTTGTTGCTTGTCTTTATCCTGGGCGGAAACAATGGCAGGCAGGAAGCATATTATCGCAAGAAACGCGATCTTTCTCATAAAGTTGGTTTGGTGAACAGTCTATTAGTTGCAAGATACCCTAAATTGTTACAGCTAGTCTAAAGTAGCCAGAACGGTGATGCCGCCTTTAACTACTTCATTGAGCTTCACATTTACTTTTGTCCCTGGTGGCAGCAATACATCCACGCGACTTCCGAATTTAATGAATCCAAACTCAGCGCTTTGATCAATCATCTGGCCTTCGCGCAAATAGTTAACGATCCTCTTGGCCAGCGCGCCGGCGATCTGCTTGACCAGTATTTCAGACCTTTCATTTTTGATCACCACGGAATGGCGCTCGTTTTCGGTTGATGACTTTGGATGCCAGGCCACCAGGTATTTGCCTTTGTGATAATGACTG
Organism: Chitinophagaceae bacterium; assembly: GCA_036402175.1. Lineage (GTDB taxonomy): Bacteria > Bacteroidota > Bacteroidia > Chitinophagales > Chitinophagaceae > DASPKM01. The sequence continues at coordinate 20,422 of DASWTK010000306.1, forward strand.
TACACTACTTCGCCGGTGACCGGAGCGCGGTTCTGGTGAACATTCGCAGGACTCATAAAGATTGAGATCTGCAGGCGTTTCTCATGAAAGTATTCTTCGTCAAAGGTTTCTTCAATCACTACTACCTTGCCATCGGCCGGAGCAACTACCAGCTTTTCTCCGGTAACAAGTTTGCGGTTTGGTACCCGGAAGAACGAAATGATGAATAGCAATAAAGCAAGTGTTGTAATAAAAATGATGAGCGACAGGATCGGGTAATCGAAGCCAAGGAAATTATAGGTCACAAAATTTATCAGCAGGAAAATGATACCTGTGATCACAATTGTTCTGAAGCCTTCTTTGTGTATGGTCATTAAGCTGTGTTGAAGTTCAAAATTAGGTAAGTAACGTCAATTTAAGCGGACATGAAGTAGTTGAGCGCAGAAACCACTAACCAAACTACGGGCCCTGCCAGCAGCAGTGAATCAAATCTGTCGAGAAACCCTCCATGCCCGGGCATGATCTGCCCGCTGTCTTTCACCATTGCCAACCTTTTTAATTTGGATTCAAGCAGGTCGCCGAAAGTTCCTGCAATTGCCGCGATGGCCGCAATGACCATGGAAATTAAAAGCCCCCATTCATGAAATTGAACCAAAAGATTATAAGCAAGCAAGCCCGCCACAACCGCGCACAATAAAATTCCACCCACTGTGCCTTCCCAGGTTTTTTTAGGGGATATCTTCGACAATGGAGTTTTTCCGATGAACGACCCCACGATGTATGCCATGGTATCATTGATCCACATGCAGGCTATTACAAAAGCGGGAAGTCCCCACCTGTTAAGATTCCAGTTGTATAACGATCGTGAAAAATCCATTCCATTGTAAAGAGAAGGCAGATTAATGAAGAGCGCCAGGCTTAATGAAATATATACGAGGCCAAAAAACGAATGCGCCAGGTACTTCCGGTCCTTTCTTTTGTTGATGATCGCTTCGATCACCAGGCCTACAAAGGCCAACAGGCCCAGCCATACGCCGGTTTCTTCAAGTGCGTTCGGGTATTCTGCTCTTGCAAAAAGCAGCATGATACTCCATCCTGCGATCATCACTCCAAATTTGTGGAATGGTGTTATAAAAGCATACTCCTTATCGATGAGAAGCACCAGCTTCTGGTATTCCATCCAGCAACCGAAATGAATAATTGAAAAAAGGATGAAGAATGACCACTGGCTTGCAACCACGCCCAAAACCATCACTATAACGAATATAACAGCAGTGAGCGCGCGGGTTTTGAAGGTTGCCAGATTGAATGCCATGCGAATGATTTAAAATACCGGCATCTGCCAGGTTTTCTCCAGCCTTTCAGGAGGATTTTTCTTACGCATATAATAAAATATGAGGATCGTGATCAGTAAACTGGTAAGTCCCATCCACCATTGAAATTTTACCTCGTCGTTGGCCAGTTGCTTCATAAAATCATTTTTCTGCGAATAATAGCTGGCAAGTAATGCCATCGTATTATTTACAAAATGAAAAAAGATGCTGTACCAAAGATTTCGGGTAATATAAAACAGCGTACCCAACACCACACCAAGAACAAAAATTGGCAGGAACTTAAAAACACTGAAATGGAAAAATGCAAAAAAGAAAGACGATAATATAATGGCAGCAACCGGTCGTTGCGTCCATCGCTCAAGTATGTTCTGAAGACTGCCTCTGAAAAACAATTCCTCTCCGATAGCGGGTAAAATTGCAACAACTAAAATATTCACAAGCAGATCGCCAGTTGAGTTCATGACCAGGAATTTCTGAAGCGCTTTTTCCGACAATTCTTCCAGTTTCCTGAACGTTTCACCAAAATCTGCCTGCTGATTCAGCTGCCCTAACAACATGGCGAAAGGCTGAATAGATACAAGTAACACGAGTGTCAATCCGAAGATCGCGATCCTGCTCTCGCGTTTCAGTCCCACATATCGTAATGGCTTATCATCAGAAAGGTATCCATAAATGAGAGCGGGCATCACAAAAATGAGAAAGGTGCTGGCAAACTGGAACCATTTGAACTTGCTGATCTGGGCCGGACTTACATTCTTATCTGTCAGAACTGAAGAGATATCCGCAAAAAAAATACTGTTGATCAGGAGGTTGAACAGTATCATTGCAACCGTTAACCCGAAGAAAACCGCGAATTGTACGCCCGGAAGCTGATTTTTTAACTTGATAGCCATAGTATCATCTGAATATCAATTGTAAATTTGCCGTTTGCAATCGAGGGCTGCAAGATACGGGTTAAGGCAATTATTTAACCTCCCAAAGCATCTCAGTTAAACTTTATGATCAGGATCGGCAACATATCACTACCGGATTTCCCGCTTTTGCTTGCACCCATGGAGGACGTGAGCGATCCGCCATTCCGTGCAGTCTGCAAGGCTAATGGCGCCGATCTGATGTACACTGAATTCATCAGCAGCGAGGGTCTTATACGTGATGCGATCAAGAGCAAACAGAAGCTGGACATCTTCGATTACGAACGACCGGTTGGCATTCAGATCTTCGGCGGTGATGAAGAGGCAATGGCTATGAGCGCCAGGATCGTAGAAACTGTGAATCCCGACCTGGTTGATATCAATTTCGGTTGCCCGGTAAAGAAGGTAGTAACAAAGGGCGCAGGCGCCGCGGTTTTAAAAGATGTTGATCTGATGGTTCGGTTGACCAGGGCAGTAGTTCAGTCAACGTCGCTGCCTGTTACTGTAAAAACCAGGTTGGGTTGGGATCATGATTGCATCAATATTGTAGAAGTAGCCGAACGCCTGCAGGATGTGGGCGTACAGGCACTGGCGATTCATGGCCGAACAAGAAACCAGTTGTACAAGGGGGAGGCCGATTGGACATGGATAGCCAGGGTTCGTGAAAACCCGCGCATGAACATACCAATCTTTGGGAACGGGGATATTGATTCACCTGAAAAAGCGATGGAGTATCGCAATCGATACGGCGTTGATGGAATTATGATTGGCCGTGCTGCTATCGGGTATCCCTGGGTGTTTAACGAAGTGAAGCATTTTATGAAGACGGGCGAATACCTGAAACCGCCAACTATTGAAGACAGGGTGGAAGTGATCCGTCAACACCTCGAACGTTCGGTTCAATGGAAGGGACCTGTGACCGGAATTACTGAAATGCGGAGACATTATACCAACTACCTGAAGGGCCTGCCCAATATTAAAGAATACCGGTTGAAGCTCGTTACTTTAAAAACAATTGAGGAGATCCAGCCTGTGCTGAGCGAGATCGTGAACACTTACA
>DASWTK010000307.1:0-30937 GCA_036402175.1 Chitinophagaceae bacterium
GGCGTAAGGGCTTCGTTTGCCAGGTATGGCGACAATCCAAATACGTTGCTTGCCGGATTATACGCGTATCCCGCGGCAGCGACATTTGAGCAGAAGCTTGAAGCCATCATCACGCAAAAATGGGCTTCAATGCCGAAGTCGCATTCACTGGAAGCTTTCTTCGAACGTAACAGGACCGGATATCCGAGAACAAGCGCTGTGTATTCAACGGATGTAACTTATGTTCCCGGCCGGTTTGTTTATCCAAAAAATGGCGTGACCAATGGCTTGTTTGCAAAACGACTGATATGGCCCGATATCGAGAGGAGCAAAAATCCAAACACACCTCCCGAAGAGCCTGTGACGAAGAAAGTATGGTGGGATGTTCGCTAAAACAAATCATTCTAAATAAAAAATTATGAGAATCATAAAATTCCTTTTCATGCTGGCTGCTATCGTACCCTTTATCGGTTGCGAGAAAACTGAAAAGCCAAGCAATACCCCTGATCGCGTAGGTATTTCACGCGTTACTTATTTCCCTACGTTCAATATGACCGGTGAGAAATACATTTCAATAGTAAAAGGCGGAACATTTACCGACCCCGGTGTTACTGCAAAGGAAGGCGCTACCGACCTGCAGGTTCAGAAAACCGGAACGGTGGATGTAAACACCGTGGGAGTATATGATATTGTTTATTCTGCAACCAATAAAGATGGCTTCAGCAGTTCAATAACCAGGACCATTGCGGTGCTTCCGGTTGCAGAGCAGCCAGGCGCCAATATTGCCGGCAAATATGCAAACACCGGCAGCTTCAGTTATGTTGCGACCATGCAGAAGCTTGCACCGGGATTTTACCTCGTTGATAATATATGGGGTGGTGGAAGCGCGGCAATAATTGCAGCATATGTGATATCTGTTGACGGTCAGAACCTGCTGCTTCCTATCAGTACTCTTTCACCATACGGAAGGGTGCGTGGTACCGGCACGCTGGATGCAGCTGGCAATCTTACATACATAGTAGATCTGATGGATCTGGGCATTAACGGCTCAACCCGCAAATGGAGAAAACAATAAAGCAAAACACTCAAATCATAGTAACATGATAAAACAATTTCATAAGATCGGATTATTGTTCATAGGAGCTGCGTTTGCATTCAGCGCATGTTCTGAAAAACCCGATATCGAACATACGCCTACAGAAAAAATGGCGGGGGAATGGTACACGCAATATTTTTCCGGTGGAGCCGCGTTGACTGATCATCATGTGATCCTGACTTATAATACGTCAAATCCAAATTCAAACCAGATATGGGTTGATGATCATGAAATCTGGACCTTCAAGGCAAAATTCGACGTAGACGCGAACAGCCTTAGTTTCAAACCCATGAACAGCACCGATAACGTCGCCCATACCGGCGTTACCCTTAAAGTGTACGAAGGCAAGATCATCCCGAAAGCAGGGAAATCAAAATCGGGAAATATTGTTGACAGTATATATCTGAAGGTTGAGTTCTCAGATGATCCGGGAACTGTTTACGAAATCAAAGGACATCAGCGGACTGGTTTCTTTGAAGACGAATACTAAGACCATTATGCTTTGATAATATAAAGGCTGCCCAAAGGGTGGCCTTTTGTTTTATTATTCCGGTTAATGGGTTTCTTTGTTTATTTGTGTCCTCATAATAAAACATCGCGCATGTATACACCTGAAAAAAATCGCTATCAGTCAATGCAGTACCGCCGGTGCGGCAGGTCTGGTATCATGCTTCCTGCACTATCATTGGGGTTATGGCATAATTTCGGACATGTCGACGATCAGAAGAACAGTCGTGATATATTAAGACTCGCATTCGATAAAGGCATCACACATTTCGATCTCGCGAATAATTATGGTCCTCCTCCCGGTTCGGCTGAGGAAAATTTCGGACAGATCCTGAAAAAGGATTTTAAGCCATTCCGTGATGAATTGATCATTTCCAGCAAAGCTGGTTATTTAATGTGGGATGGCCCTTATGGCAACTGGGGTTCAAAAAAATACCTGGTATCAAGCCTTGACCAGAGCCTGAAACGAATGAAGCTTGATTATGTTGACATTTTTTACCATCATCGGCCAGATCCTGATACACCACTGGAAGAAACCATGACAGCCCTTGATTTGATCGTAAGACAGGGCAAAGCGTTGTATGTTGGTATTTCCAATTACCAGGCGGAAGATGCCGCAAAAGCAATAGAAATGCTTCGCCGGATGGGCACACCCTGCCTTATTCATCAGCCTAAATATTCTATGTTTGAAAGATGGGTTGAGAACGGATTGCTGGACGTTCTTGAGCGGGAAGGAGTGGGGTGCATTCCTTTTTCACCCCTTGCGCAGGGACTGCTTACCAATAAATATCTTCACGGCATTCCAAAAGACTCAAGAGCGGCGAAATCGCACGGCTTCCTGCAGGAGAAAGAAATAACAGCCGACAGGCTCAATAAAATAAAACTGCTTGATCAGCTTGCAAAGGAGCGCGGCCAATCACTTGCTCAGATGGCGCTATCATGGATCCTGAAAGACAATCGCATTACATCCGTACTGATTGGTGCAAGCAGGCCCGAACAACTGGAAGACTCTTTGGAATGTCTTAATAATACGGAGTTTGGGGGAGTGGAGTTGGAACGGATTGAGGAGATATTAAAAATGTAATTTTCAAATTCAAAATGTAAAATGCAAAATGAAAAATATGAGTCCCTATTTTACATTTTGCATTTTACATTTTGAATTTGTTAACTAGCTCACCGCTTTGTTAACTAACGCCGCCGCCTCACTCAGTAGTATAGCCGATTGCACTTTCAATCCGCTTTCTTCAATTAGCTTTTTGGCCTCTTCTGCATTTGTTCCCTGAAGCCTTACAATAATTGGCACCGGAACATTTCCGATAGTATTGTATGCATCTATTACACCCTGCGCAACACGGTCGCAGCGTACAATACCGCCAAAGATGTTGATGAGTATCGCTTTAACTTTCGGATCTTTTAAAATAATACGGAAACCTGCTTCTACGGTGGCTGCATTTGCAGTTCCGCCAACATCCAGGAAGTTGGCCGGCTCACCTCCGCTTAATTTGATCATGTCCATAGTTGCCATCGCAAGGCCCGCGCCGTTCACCATGCAGCCAACGTTTCCGTCGAGTTTGATAAAGTTGAGATTGTATTTATGTGCCTCTACTTCTGTCGGATCTTCTTCCGATATATCGCGAAGCGCTTCCAGATCTGGGTGGCGCATCAGCGCGTTATCGTCAAGATTCATTTTGCAATCAACCGCAAGGATCTTGTCGTCGCTTGTTTTAAAAAGCGGATTGATCTCCAGCATCGCGCAATCAAGCCCTACATAAGCATTGTACAGATTGGTCACGAATCTTACGCAATTCTTGAAAGCTTCTCCCTTCAATCCAAGGTTGAAAGCGATCTTACGGCTCTGAAATGCCAGCAGCCCACCACCGGGGTGCACCCATTCCTTAAAAATCTTTTCCGGAGTATCATGCGCCACGTCTTCAATGTTCATACCGCCTTCGGTACTGTACATGATCACGTTCTGCCCTTTTGTGCGATCTAATAAGATTGAGAGATAGAATTCCTTTACAGGATTGGCGCCATTGTAATAAACATCCTGCGCCACCAGTACCTTGCTCACCAGCTTGCCGGCTTCACCAGTCTGGATGGTCACCAGTGTTCCTCCGAGAATATTTCCCGCAATGGTCTTAACGTCATCTGCGCTTTTGGCCACAGCAACACCGCGTTGATCGGTTCCGCGGATCTTTCCTTTTCCGCGCCCGCCTGCATGTATCTGGGCTTTCACTACAGCAAAGCTATTATTGGTTTGCACCTTCAGCTGCTTGTAGGCTTCTACAGCCTTCTCAGGCGTGTCTACCGGAATGCCTTCCTGAACGGGAACATTGTACTTCTTCAACAGCTCTTTTGCCTGGTATTCATGCAGGTTCATGCGATTAGAATTTGCGCGAAGATAATGATTGAAGCCTAATGCCTCAAAAAGGGCTTTCAGACACCGCAACCCGGGTCAAGGTGTTGTATATTGCCCCATATATTTAGCTGCATTGACCTTGATACAAAAATCAACACAGATACTTTCTGACTTTGTAATGTCAACGCGTTTCAAAAAAACAACCTTTGCCGGCTTTGTTTCAATAATGTTTTTGGTAACCGGGTGCAGCCGTGCTTACAGGTTACAGCTTCCGGCCGCCCCTGCAAATTCACCTGGTGGATCTGAAGTTTACAAAAATATCGCCGCGATGAACTGGAAAGATCGCGAACCCATCCTTGAAGCACAGGTATTGTCAGGGAACATACCCGCATTCCTGAAAAAATTTACAAAGGTCAGCACCTCTGTTTTCGACTCATCAACTGGCCGTACCATCCGGGCTTCCTATTACGTTTCACCGGATTATTTGTCGGTTGGAAACAGTGAAGATTGGGCAAGGATCCCACTCACACCAATGACTGCTCAAAAAATTGCGGATAGCTTTGATTGTTTTTTGCCCACCCGCAAAATGGTAAATGATATCTATGCGCAATCAGTTGTAAAACTTGAACCGGTTCCTTTGTATGCATTCCGCGATAGCGTTATCATTTTCTGGCACCATCACCTCATCATAGAAGGTCAAAGGAAGAACAGGAGAGGATTAATATCAGGCATCAAGAAGGATGTTGTCATTTCAGATAAAATAATCCGCGACGCAAGAACCGATCGGGTTGCCATTTACGGATGGCACAAACCAGATGGCAAGCCCATTCAACCGCTTTATACAGGTCACGTGAACTGGTATGTTGATTACAGTCATGGTATCCGGCTTATCTACCGGAAAATAAAAGTCAATGGTAAATGGATGGATTATGAAGAGGTTTTTAAAAACAGCGTTTACAGAAGGCTGTTATGCGATGAGGAGGTTTGTGATGTAACACGATATCCCGGCAATTAGCCGATCAGTATAAGATCACTACCCATCCGCTCATGGCCGGTTCGCCAATCTTCAGATCCACTACATAATAGTAAGTGCCTACCGGCAGTCGTTTTCCATTGTGTGTGCCGTTCCATGGGATAGTGTATCCCTTACTGCGATAAACGGGTTGACCGTAACGGTTGAAGACAGTTATTTCAGGGCTTGGATAAGTTTGAAGCGCTGGGATATGCCAGACATCATTCACGCCATCATTGTTCGGAGAAAAAGCGTTTGGTATCACAACCTTCTTATACACTTTTACATTTACCTGATCTGATCCGATGCCGCATCCTTTACCCGAGACAACATTCAATGTATAAGTCATGTCATCCATTAACAACGCAACAGGAGTTAGTGCACCCGGATCGTTTAACCCTAAGGGTGGGGTCCAGTAATAGGTTACATCAGTTCCGGAAGCGGCGCCTGTCAGCACTACCGGACTCCCTTCCCTTGTGATCTTGTCAGGACCCGCATTCGCTACCGGTTTTTTCCACACATTCACAGTCAGCGGAATTGAGTCACTGCATCCGAACTGGTTTGTGATCTTTACCACGTACCTTGTTGTATCGGTTGGACTTGCAATAGGATTCGAAATGGTAGTAGATGAAAGTCCGGCAGCCGGCGACCATGAATAACTTACTCCGCCAATAGCCTGCAGCGATGAACTGGCGCCTTCACATATTGCCGGATCAAACGTAACACTTCCATTAGGTTTTGGCTTAACAACAAGGTAACCGCTATCTGCAACCGAACAACCCTTGTCGGTTGAAACATTCACATAATACAAACCTTCATCTGCCGCGTCAATTGCATTCAGCACAGGCTGGGAGGCAGAAGATGAAAAACCATTCGGTCCTGTCCATTGATATGTGCTGCCGCCCGAAGCGGTAAGCAGGATATCAGTGCCCGCGCATCCACTGATAGTATCTGCCATGCTGGCAACAGGCAATGGGTTGACTTCAATGGTTACAATATTTGAACCTATGCGGCAACTGATACTGCCCATGTTTTCGCTTTCGGCCATCGAAAGCCTGTAACGGTAAATACCAGGTCCTGTTGGAGATCTTAAATAATTGATGCTGGTTTCTCCATCTATATCCTGGAAGTTCCCGCCATTATTGCTTACCTGCCATTGATAGGCCGGGTTATTATATCCGCCGGGATACGCGCCGTTAATAAGAAATAATGTATTGTCGCCTTCGCAAACACTGGTTGAAGTTGTGCCGGTAATTGCAAGAGAAGCGTTCACATTGGGACCACAGGGACGGAAAGTAATATCGTCCAGCGCCAGGTCATTACCGCAACCACCCGGTGCATTGTTGGTTATTCTTACCACAACCGTAGTGGTTGCCGATGGAGTTTGGAAAAACAAGCCGTGTTGCTTCCAGATTGGAACAGCATCCTCGGTAAGCACTCCGGTATTATAAGTTGCAAGGGTAGCGCCGCTGGTCGTTTCAATTTTAAAAGTAAGATTCGGATCTATTCCGGTACCATTGCCATTGCAGGCGGAAGGTTTCAGTACGTTCATGATCCAGGCGGCAAATTCATATGTGGTGTTCGCGCAAAGTCCGGTTACAGTCTCTACATAAAAATCGCCTGGTTGGAAAGACGCGTTCACCAGCATAAAATATCCGTTGTTGTCACCTGTTGTGTGGTCCTGCGACAAGCTATGCCAGGTTGCATTGAAGCAATTAGTACTTGAGTTGCGCACGGTATAATTCCCATCGCTGGGACAATCGTTTGTGACAAATCCGTAGTTGGTGGTCGCCGCAGCAAGTGCCGGACCCGGGTTATTACCCGATCCAAAAGTTATGTGAACGACAGGATCGCCCAGGCTGCCAGTACAAAGTTGGGCTCCGGAAATGAGTCTGAGACAAAGCAATAAGGACAGTACAAGGAGTTTCTTCATTTTCTGCTCTGAAATGAAGCAAGCAGCCTTCAAATATAATTACAAATCGCCTGATTAGCTAATCGCCCGATTGCGCTCGCCTCTTCTTATATTTGCGACCCCGGCAAAAACCAGGCATATGAATGCATTGATGGAAAGGATAAATGAATCGGTTAAATACATACGAAGCTTATATAAGCACGAATCCCGCGTTGGGATCGTGCTTGGGAGTGGGCTCGGAAATTTCGCGAAGGAAATCAGGATTGAAAAGGAAATCGCATATGACGACATTCCGCATTTCCCGGTTGCCACTGTCAAAGGTCATCCGGGTAAGCTCATCTTCGGAGAACTCGGTGGAAAGAAGATCGTGGCAATGGTAGGCCGGTTTCATTTCTATGAAGGATATCCTGCGGCCGACGTTGCGTATCCGATAAGAGTGATGAAATTTCTTGGCATCAGCACAATCCTGATCTCCAATGCGGCGGGGGGTGTTAGAACCACAAGGCAGGTTATGACACCGCATGGTGGAATGGAAACCATTCGCGGGTTCAAGGTAGGCGACCTGATGATAATCAGGGATCACATAAGCCTGGGAACGGTTAATCCTTTGATTGGGCCTAATGCGGATACAATTGGCCCCAGATTTCCCGATATGAGTGAGCCGTACAAAAAAGAGCTGATCGTAAAAGCGAAGATGATAGCTGCTGCTAACAAAATACCCGTTGCAGAAGGTGTTTATTTTGGCGTAACAGGACCCACATTTGAAACAAGGGCTGAATATGAAATGATACATATACTTGGAGGCGATGCGGTTGGCATGAGCACTGTGCAGGAGGTAATTGTGGCTCGGCATGCCGGACTTGACGTTTTTGCCATGAGCGTTATTACAGATATCGGCATCAGGCATGAGGAAAATATCATTACGCACGACGAAGTTTTACAGGCCGCCAGGGAAGCTGAACCAAAACTCTCGCTGATTTTCAGGGAGCTGGTCGCAGCATTATAAAGATCATAATGCAGCCACTGCAAGGGAATGATGCATTATCATTCATTTAACGCCTCCCTGTTAATCCATGAAAATGTAATTACTAATTTGCGCGAATACATTTTTACTTGAATAGAACCGGATTTTTCATATTACTCCTATTGTGTTTTTTCGCTGCAACTATTGAAGCGGAAGCACAGGTAAGGCCCAGGCCCCGTCCGGACGTCCCCATCCAGAATCCGAACAGAAATGCATCGGGGGGTGCTCAGCCCGGAGCAGTTAAAAATACCGGCAGGTCACAAACCGACAGTTTACGCCATCGCACCGGACTGGAAGACTCAATTACAATTACGTTCCGTTATCTGGATTCAAGCAGGTTGCAGCGGTTCGATTCATCCATTCATGATTTCACCAACAGGTATCCGATACCTTCCACATATGTTTATCTGGGGAATACGGGAACAGCAGCCCGGAACCTCGTTTTTAAACCGATGCTAAAGGGTGGGTGGGATCCCGGCTTTCACGCGTTTGATGTTTACAAATACACGCTCGACGAAACCAGGTTCTTTAATACAACAAGGCCTTATTCAGAATTGGGATACCTTCTTGGAAGCCGGTCCGAACAGATCATTCACGCGCTGCACACACAGAATATTAAACCTAACTGGAATTTTGCAGCGCAATACAGGCTCATTAATTCTCCAGGATTCTTTCAGAATCAAAGCACAAATCACAACAGTTACCGGCTTAATTCCTATTATCAATCCCGAAACAAACGGTACAGCAACTTTTTTATCCTGGTAGCCAATAAGCTCATCGCCGGCGAAAACGGGGGCATACGCAACGACCTGCCTTATCTTGACAGCTCAAGTTTCCAGGAAAGAAGTGGTATCCCGGTCAAGCTGGGGCAATCCGGCCGGTCTACCAGGAATTTCTTTTCCACCCAGATTCCTACCGGTACAAGATATTCCGACAGGCATATCCTGTTCAGGCAACAATACGATCTCGGACAAAAGGATTCACTGGTGATCAACGATACTACAATGATCCCCTTGTTTTATCCAAGGCTTCGGTTTGAACATACTTTGCGGTTAAGCAAACATACTTTCAGGTTTGAAGATGCAAACCCCGATTCAGGTTATCCTGTCTATCAGTTGTACGGTATTGATACGGCCCATCCATTTTACCTGCAGGATGTGTGGCAGGAAATTGTAAATGATTTTTCGATCTATACATTCCCCGATAAAAAGAATCCGCAGCAATTCCTGAAACTTGGCGCTGCCATGCAAAACCTGACAGGCAAATTCGATTCCAGCAGGGCGGTTTCAGAAAGATCCGAGAAGTTCTTTAATTTTTTTGTTCATGGAGAATACCGTAACCGCACCAGGAATCGCAAGTGGGATATGGAAGCGTTCGGGAACTTTTATGTAGCAGGATTAAATGCCGGTGATTATGATGCATACGTAAGCCTAAAGCGACTTATAAGTAAACAGCTGGGTTTTCTTCAACTCGGTTTTCGTAATGTCAACCGCACGCCATCTTTTGTTTTCGATTCAAGAAGCAGCTTCTGGAAGCAGCGGAATAACGAATCGTTCAGCAAGGAAAACATCACCGAAGCTTTTGCGTCCATTGAACAGCCTCAGAGAAGGTTGAAGCTGTCCGGTAGTTATTACCTGATCACCAATTACACTTATTTCAGGGGAATTAACGAACGTGCGCAGGAAACCGGATTGTTCAACCTTTTGCAGGTGAGCCTCGAAAAACAGTTCACCATTTACAGGAACTGGCAATGGAGAACAATGGTCCAGCTACAGCAAAAGGCTGGCGCAGCACCAGTGAATGTTCCTTTGATCTATACCCGGAATCAGATAGGATATGAAGGAAATCTTGGCTTTCGTAACCTGAAGACTGCATTCGGACTTGAAATTCGTTATCATACTCCCTATAAGGCCGATGGCTGGTCGCCTTTTCTGGGACAATTCCATTTCCAGGATACAGCCACCATTTCAAACACTCCGGACATAGGAGCGTACCTCCATTTCAGGATAAAGACATTTACCGCCTTCGTGCGCGCGGAGAACCTGAATACATACCGTTTCGCAGGGGCCAATACAGGTTTCACCAACAACAATTTTGTGGCAACCGATTACCCGATGCCGGGATTATTGATAAGGGTAGGAATCTTCTGGAGCTTTATAAACTAATTATCCCCCGCAAACGATTTACATTTCTACATTGTGTTAATTTTAACCGTCCTGTTTCCTATCTTGCTTATTGTACCTGACATCACTTGCGCCTATGGCCGGGTTGTTGCTGCATAATGAAATGGAAGTGTTTTCAAAGTGAGCAAAAGACAAGCCTATATGAAAAAGCTATTTGTGTTGACCGTTGCGGGATTGGTAACTGCAGGCCTTTGCGCCCAGGAACAGAAACATACACCCGACAGCACGGCCAGGTCAGCAGAGCAAACAGCCACTCAGGACGAAGGAATGCCATTGATGTCACATGCTTACAGTCTTCACCTGCCGATGAGCAGGAACGGTTCGGGCACATCCTGGCTTCCCGACGCCAGTCCGATGTACATGTATATAAAAGGAAATAACAGAAGCAGCTGGATGATTCATGGCAACATTGTGCTTCGTTATAACAAGCAGGACGTTTTTAATAAATCTTCAAGAGGTGGAAATAAAGTAGATGCGCCAAACTGGTTCATGGGAATGTACAACAGGCGCGTCGGTTCAAAAGGATTGCTGAATGCAACCGCAATGATCAGTCTTGATCCGCTCACCGTTGGCGAAAGTGGATATCCGCTGCTCTTCCAGACAGGCGAAACTTATAACGGAGAACGGTTGATCGACAGACAGCATCCGCATGATCTTTTCTCAGGACTAAGCATTGCGTATACGCATTCCCTGAGCAGAGATGCAGACGTTACCGCCTACATCGGATATCCGGGAGAACCTGCGCTGGGGCCTGTAGCATTCATGCACAGGATTTCCGCGCTTAATAATGCCAATGCACCGCTGGGTCATCACTGGCAGGACGCAACACATACAACTTTCGGGGTAGGAACACTTGGTATCCGGTATAAAAAATTCAAACTGGAAGGATCAGTGTTTACGGGAAGAGAGCCGGATGAGGACAGGTATAACTTTGAGAAAGCCAGGTTTGACAGCTACAGCTACCGACTCTCATTCAATCCAAATGAAACCTGGGCCATTCAATTTTCGCAGGGCTTTTTAAACCAACCGGAACTTTCAGAACCTGGCGTTGACCTTGTAAGGACAACCGCTTCAATTATTCGTTCTACGTCGTTAAGAACGATGAATTGGTCGCACACGCTTGCAATAGGCATGAATGATAAAACCCAGCACGAGCACAACGAATATTCTCTCCTTTACGAAACCAACCTGCAGTTCCAGCGTCAGGCATTGTATGCACGGTATGAATACGTAAAAAAATCAGCAGATGATCTGGGGCTACAGCTTTCACATAATGGCGAACTTTTTAATATCAACGCGGTAACACTGGGTTACAACTTCAATATTTCTCCGGCTGCACCCGTTGACGTGCTGCTTGGCGCGCAGGGTACTTTGAATTTTCCGGGTGCCGGGCTTAAATCTATTTACGGCTCACTGCCGGTAGGAGCGCAGATTTATCTCCAGCTCAGACCAAGAAGGCATCAGCAATAACCCATTTGATGTCCTGATTTCTTTATTTTGCAGTATGATCAATAAATGGCAGCTCGTTTTATTACTCACAGTCGTTTGCGTTTTTGAAAACTGCAATGATCGTCCCGGCGAACAGACCAAAGTAACTAATGACAAAAAACCGGCTCAGGATTCAGTCATTTTACCAACCGACCCGGCAGTGACCGACACGTTGAAAAAGAGTTTGCCCGCAGTTGCTGATGCTGAAATAAATGGTAAAAAAATTACAATCAGGTATCATTCTCCCGGTGTCAGAAACCGTGTGATCTGGGGTGGACTGGTTCCGTATGATCAGGTGTGGGTCACCGGCGCACACCTTGCCACTTCCATTGAATCATCTGGTGATATGATCATTAATGGAAAAACCATTCCTGCCGGAAAATATGCATTGTTCACCATTCCGGGAAAGGAACAATGGACAGTTATCCTGAATAAAAACTGGCAACAGCATCTTACTGATGAATACAATGCGTCAGACGATATCGTTAGACTGAATGTCAATCCCGAAGCAGCCCCTCACCAGGAGCGTCTCATGTATTCCATCGCGCAGAACGATGGCGGCAGACATGTTATTGAAATGAAATGGGAAAAGATCAGTATTCGTGTTCCGTTTGAATTTGCTAATTAAGAATAACGTCAGGGATTTTTTTTGCTAGTCTTTTTCATCAGTAAACTGCTCAGGCTCTTCACGCGTAAATGTATCGCCTTAATAAATTTGAAGGGAACGTCCTTCTTCAATGCTTCCTGATATAATTCGGATTCTTTCTGGAGCAGCGCTTCCAGGGTCTCAGCGTCTGCCTTGATCAGGTTTGTTGTCATAGCAGGTTGATTTTTGCGGTTTATCAGTAATCAACAACAATGCCAGAATCCGGTTAAAACGGTATTACCCGATCCCCTAAGCAGATGTATATTAACACGTTAATTTTTAAAAAACCTCATTTCCACAATTAATCCACCAACCTCCTTCGTCGAAAACCCAAACCCGAAACAGGAAACACGAAACTCAAAACTCAAAACCCAAAACCCGAAACCCGAAACCTTCTGTCTTTCAATTAAATTCTTTACTTTTACCTAAATTAAAATTTAGACAAGTCTAAAAATATGTTTAGGTCAATCAAATTGTTGTGTTTGCTGGCAGGTGTGGTTGTTTCACTTCAAACCCTATCACAAACAGGAACAATCAGGGGTAAGGTCGTATCTGCTGATAATCCCGTGGAGGCAGTAAGCATTATCGTTCATGAACAACCGAAGGCAACCTTATCCGACAGAAAAGGCGCGTTCGTGATACAGGAGTTGAATTATGGAAAATACCTGCTGAAGTTTTCGGCAATAGGATACCAACCTGTAGAACGGGAGGTATTGATTGATAAGGATAAAACGGAACTGCTTATAGAATTAAGTAAACAGTCTTCGGATCTTGGAGAAGTAGTTGTTACGGGTACCATGAAAACCGTGATCCGTTCAGAAAGTCCGGTCCCGGTTGAAGTTTATACTCCTCAGTTCTTTAGAAAAAATCCATCGCCAAGCATTTTCGAAGCGCTTCAGAACGTGAACGGCGTTCGACCGCAAATCAATTGCAATGTCTGTAATACTGGTGATATTCATATCAACGGTCTTGAAGGACCATACACCATGGTCACAATAGACGGAATGCCCATTGTCAGCAGCCTTGCTACTGTTTATGGACTGTTCGGAATCCCCAGCCAGTTAATTGAACGGATGGAAATTGTAAAAGGCCCTGCTTCCAGTTTGTATGGTTCGGAAGCTGTTGGTGGACTTATCAATATCATCACTAAAAATCCATTGAAGGCGCCATCATTCTCATTGGATCTTATGAGCACTTCATGGCAGGAATATTCGGCAGACCTTGGCCTGCGATTCAAGGCAGGGAAAAAAGCGTATTCATTACTTGGCGTGAATTATTTCAATTATCAGAATCCTGAAGACAAAAACCATGATCAGTTCACGGATGTGACTCTTCAGCATCGCATTTCAATTTTTAATAAATGGAGCTGGCAGCGGCCCGAAAACCGTGCGGCTAATCTTGCATGGAGATATTTTTATGAGGACCGATGGGGTGGGGACCTCAGGTACAACAAGTCGTTCAGGGGAACAGACAGTATTTATGGCGAAAGCATTTACACAACACGACTTGAACTGCTTGGCAATTATGAATTACCTGTCAGTGAAAAACTGATGATATCATATTCCTATAATTATCACGATCAGAATTCTTATTATGGCACGCTGCCATTTTCTGCCCGGCAGCACATTGCTTTCAGTCAGCTTACATGGGATAAAAAAATATCAGAAGGTCACGATATCCTGGCTGGGCTTGCGCTCAGGTATACACAGTACGATGATAATTCAACCGCAACCCTTGATACGGCTTCAAACTCAAACCGTCCGGATAAGATATTGTTGCCGGGTATTTTTGTTCAGGATGAAATTAAACTGAATAACAATCAGAAGTTATTGCTGGGGATGAGATATGATCGTCATAACGTGCATGGAAACATTTTAACACCCAGGCTTGCTTATAAATGGAATATCGACAAGAATAATATCGTAAGGCTGAACGCAGGAACCGGATTCAGGGTTGTAAATCTTTTTACTGAAGACCATGCGGCGCTTACAGGTGCCCGCGATGTGGTAATAGAAGAAGACCTGAAACCTGAACGTAGTTATAATGTCAATCTGAACTACACTGCAAAGGTTCCGTTTGAAACAAGCTTTGCTGGTGTTGACGTTTCTGCCTGGTACACACATTTCACCAATCAGATTCTGCCCGACTATATTACCAATCCAAACCAGATCCGGTATCGCAATCTTGATGGATATGCAACGTCAATGGGTATAAGCATGAACCTTGACCTGAATTTAAAGAACCGGTTGAAGGTACTTGCAGGCGCTACATTTCAGGACGTGCAGCGTATGGAAAGATCAAATGGCAAATCAATCCGCATCAAGCCGCTACTCACAGAAAGATGGAGTGGCACCTGGGCGGTCAGTTACAGTTTCCCGCGAGCCGGGCTGAGTTTCGACTATACCGGAAATATTTATGGTCGCATGCAATTGCCATTGACAGGCTCGCTTGACCCGAGACCAGCATACTCACCGGTTTGGAGCATTCAGAACCTGCAATGCACAAAAAAATTATCTGGTCAATGGGAAGTGTATGCCGGAGTGAAGAACCTGCTTAACTGGACACCTGCAAAGAACAGTCCCTTCCTGATCGCCCGTGCAGATGATCCGTTCGACAAAAGAGTTCAATTCGATGCAGATGGTAATGCTGTTCCTACTGCCGACAACCCATATGCACTAACGTTTGATCCTACTTATGTTTACGGCCCAAATCAGGGATCACGTGTATTTTTAGGTGTAAGGTTTTCCGTTAGTAATCGCTGATCATAAATTGGTGGAATAGTTATTGCAACCGCTATTCAAAAGAATGAACTAATGAATACCAGGTATACCCCCAGCATGGAAATTTTAATGGCTTGCGCTGCAGCCTGCGAGAACTGTGTTTCAGTTTGCATTAACGACGGTAAGCCTTTAAGCTGTTGCCCGCTTTGTATGGATTGTGCAGACATGTGCATGCTGGGCTTCAGGTTTGAAGCACACAACTCATCTTACCTGAAAGAAGTTTACAGGCTCTGCGCGGATATATGCGACGCATGCGCGGCCGAGTGTGAAAAACATGCAGGCTATCATGCACATTGCAGAGCATGTGCAGAAGCCTGCCGTAAGTGTGCTGAAACATGCAGGAGCATGCTTAACTAAAATTTATCCCAGTGACCGGAGCCAACTGATAAGATCATCTTTTGCCTTACCGGTCTTTTTCTGTAAGCGGCCGAACATTTCGTCCTCTCTGCCTTCTTCGTATTTTACATCATCATCTGTTACGTCTGCATATTCCTGCTTGATTCTGCCTTTCCATTCATTCCATCTTCCTTTGATTTCCATCTTGTCCATAACTATTGTTTTTGATGAATAATAATTATGGGAATGCAATTATTATACCTTGCAATCGTATCAGCTAAGTTTCTGATTTTAAGTTGATAATCCTGAGGAACCCCCGTTAGGGATTGTTGCTCCCGTGTGGTAGCACGATCTTTAAGCGGCCGGGAATTATTGCCGCGTGAATGCTTTTAAGCTTTCCCCGGTATTCACCATCCACCTGGAAATAGGTTTTCTTAGTAGTGGTAATGGTAACGTCCTTTACCTTAATGATATCAATCTTGTTAGGGTTGAACTGACGATGCTGTATGAGCATTTTTATAAGTTCAGCCAGGGCGAGCCGCTTTACAATGATCAGTTCGAATTCCCCATCATACAAACTTCCCGCGGGATTGATCAATGCGCCGGTCCCGTATTTGCTCGCGTTTGCCAGCACTATCATGAATGCCCTTCTGTGTTCGTTAAGTCCATCTGCGGTGATCTGAACATCCATCAGCTGTTTATCCCATAAGGTGCGGAACACCGCTTTGAAATATCCCCATTTACCCCTCCCTTTATTTGACTCAAAATATTTTACAAGTAAGGCGTTTAATCCCAGGTCACTCAGGTGAATGCTGATCTCGGAATCGTTGATGCGGATGACGTCCATTTGCCTGATCTGGCCGTTCAGGATTATTTCCAGATTTTTTTCAAGGTCCATTGGAAGACCCAGTTCCTTTGCCATCCCGTTAGCAGAACCCGCAGGTATGATTCCAAGAACGCTCTCTGTATCCAGTACCTGTTCTGCAACTGATTTTATGGTTCCGTCTCCTCCCACGGCCACCACTCTGTCGGGCTTCAGCCTGGAAATATAATGCCTCAATGTTGATGCACTGTGCTCACCCTCGAGAATGTAGATCTCTATAATATGCGGAGACCGCCGGAAGTAGTTTTTTATCCTTTCCTCCCAGTTTACTTTTGGCTTGCCTCCTGATACAGGATTGATGACAAACAGTAACTTCATCGTTTCTTCTTTGAGCATACTTCTTGCAGCATTATTTAACAGGTTATGCAAACTACTCAATCGATAGCCGGCATTAAGGAGGAACACAATTGGTGGGCCACGATCTGGCGCAGGATCCTCAGGTGGCTTCGCCTTACCAATGAAATCACTATAAAGTTATATCACGGTTATGGACAGTCGGGCAGGTATGTGATCTATGGCCATGTACTCAATCTGGGGCCGCTTCCCCGGAAAAAGTTCTCGGGAAATGTCTGGAAAAACACTTTAGCCCTGCTGCGCATGTTCATTGTGAAACCGCTGGAGCGTAAGTCGCTGCAGCTGGAGTGGGACGGAGAGATATTCAAGACCTTGTCGGAAGACGATGGTTTCTTTAAAATCGAATGGACAGTTCACCATCACCTTAAACCGGGTTGGCATCCTGTCAGGGTTGAAATGACCGACGACGAAGAAAACACCATCGCTGCCGCCACCGGTCAGATTTTTATTCCACACGGCACGCAGCTTGGATTCATCTCGGATATCGATGATACTTTCCTGATCTCGCATTCATCCAATTTACGAAAGCGGTTACACGTACTGTTTACCCGCAATGCAAGGAGCCGGCAGCCTTTCCAGGGTGTTGTGAGGCATTACCAGGCGTTGATGATGGCTGGTACGACTTCCGATGAACCCAATCCTTTTTTTTATGTTTCCAGCAGTGAGTGGAACCTGTATGAATATATCCTGGAATTTACCAGAGAGCATGAACTTCCCCAGGGTGTTTTCCTGCTGAGCCAGCTGAAAAGATTTCGTGAGCTGTTTAAGACCGGGCAGAATAAACACACTACCAAGTTCATGCGTATTGTGCGCATACTGGAACATTATCCCACACAGCGCTTCGTGCTGCTGGGCGACAGCTCTCAAATGGATCCTGATATTTACGCGGCAATTTCACAACACTTCCCTAACCAGGTGCATGCCGTCTACATTCGCGACGTTCATAAAAAGAACCAGGAAAAAACAAAGGAAATTCTGAACAGGATCGAAGAAGCTGGCGTGCCCTGCTGTTTTTTTGAACATAGCTCCGAAGCTTTTGAACATTCGCAGCGGATAGGATTGATTTCGATTTGAGGATTTGAGGATTTGAGGATGAATGAATCAGTTAGTCAATCAATTAATTATCCAATACATCCTCAAATCCTCAAATCCTCAAATTATTTAATTCTCAAAACTCAAACTCCTCCACCCCTTCATCCGTCAGTATCTCCTTAATAAAAGCATTGTGATTTTTCTCCGTTCCATTCACCACCCACGTTCCGGTTAAGTATTCACCTTTTTTGCATTGTTTGTTCCTCTTGAATTTTAACTTGTGCCGGCGCAGCGTTTCTTCAAACTTTCCAAGAGATTCAAACTTGTAATGGCACACAATCCGGTAGTTGCGATTCTGATTTATATCATCGATCAGGTCTTCGAGTTTGGTAAGTATTAACAGCGTTATCATTGCCAAAGCCGCACCTATAAGACAGATCAGGTAATGTCCTGCTCCAATGCCCATTCCGAGCGCGGCAGTTACCCAGATGGTGGCAGCTGTCGTTAATCCTTTCACACGGTTATCTTCCCGGAAAATTACTCCGGCGCCAATGAAGCCTATTCCGGTCACAATATTCGATGCGATCCGGTCGGGTGTGTTATTTGCGATAAGAATTGAAAAGATCGTAAACAGACACGAACCCATGCATATAAGGATCAAAGTTCTGAATCCGGCCGACTTACTGAGGTATTCCCGTTCGAAGCCGATAAATCCCCCTATCGCGAAGGCAACGAGCATCCGGATGATAATTTCACTTTCAGGCATGTTTATAGCATGGTTTAAGGCAGGTAAAGTTAATGATACACTTTAGCATCAATACAAATTATGAACCACCTGTTCGCAATTATCCTTACCGGAACAACCAAACGGGAATGCAAACACTAACTTTAGGATTCGACTGCCATTGCAACCTGAACCGGCAATGTAAGGAAGGTTACGCCTTGAGAACAAATAGAAGAAAACATGAACGCATACGAACATAAAGCTATCCACGAACTTCGCAGGTGGCAGCATAGGGTCAGTCGCAATCCTTCACTCGCGAGTAAAATGAGCAGAAAGCTCCAGCGAAAGATCAACAATGCATTACCTGAAAAATTTCACCAGGCAATCACTGCCGCCATCAGGCAAATGGTAAAGGCGGTCATTTTTGGATCGGGAATTACAAGCGGCAAAATTCTTACCGATATCAGTTTACAGGAAAGGGAACAACTGGCAATGGAGCGGATAGAATTTTATAAAAAAACAGCAGCGGTAGAAGGCGGGGTGACCGGTGCAGGCGGGATACTGCTTGGATTGGCTGATTTCCCTCTTTTGCTCAGCATCAAAATCAAATTACTGTTCGAACTTGCGGCGATCTATGGACACAATGTGGACGACATCCGCGAACGCCTCTATATTCTTCTCATTTTTCAACTGGCATTTTCTAATCAGGAGAGACGACAGGAAGTATATCAGCAAGTGATCGATTGGCAGGAGAAATACGACGAGCTTCCCAAAAACCTGGATGATTTTAACTGGAGGGTATTTCAGCAGGAATACAGGGATTATATTGACCTGGCCAAACTTGCACAACTTGTTCCCGTAATTGGCGCCGCAGTAGGACTGGTGGTAAATTACCGGCTGCTGATAAAGTTGGGTGAAACAACCATGAACGCTTACCGGATGAGAATGTTCGCGGGCATTAAATAACCTCAGGTCAATTTTTCCGACGGTTGAAGCTTACGATCATGTGTGGTTGCTTTTTCAAACAGTTCTTCGTATAATGGACTTTCTGTTTTCTTCCATTTGTCCCAGAAAGTAAAATACAATCCGAAGTTATACCTGAATTGCCTGTGATGCAGCGCATGATGGGTAGCGCCGATAAGCCATTTACCGATCGCATGTTTATGAAACTTCCTGGGATAGATCTCAATATCAAGGTGATTCACCACGCTGCTCAGCGTCATTAATGTAAGCTGCGTAAGAATTACGTATGGGTGTAATGGCAGTATAAGTAAGGTCACGGGTAATACAATCGCCTGTAATGCTCCTTCAATCGGATGGAATGAAAAAGCTGTCCAGGGTGAAGTTGTATTGCTGTCGTGGTGAATTTTATGTACCACCTTAAACACCCGCGGTTTGTGCATCCAACGGTGAATCCAGTAATAATAAGTTTCGTGAATCAGCATAGAAGCAGTCAGGCTTACCGGCAGGTACCACCATCCATACAAAGCAGGATCATCATACACTTTCGTAAAACCCTTCTGCCATAAAAACACAGTAACAGCCCCGGCAACAGAAAAAATAAACGCGGTGATCAGGCTCCACTTCACTTCTTTGCGGAACTGCTGTGAACGGTAAGGTTTGGTTCCCAGTTTTCTTTGTTGCCATTTTTCTCTGAACCATACATAAAAAATGGCGTAGAAAAGTCCGGCGATGAGGAAATACCGTCCCATGATCACCAGGAAGAAGGCTATTACCGCAATGGCAAACCAGTAAGGCTGATTGAGGTCGGGAAGGTGCATATTTGTCTGGCTGAAAAACACATGCCATCTCACGTCAGGCCAACGCTTTCCTGAAGGCATCAACAATGGCCGCTGTTTCCTGATACAAAATTGTCTCATTCACAATCAATCTCATCGTTTCACTATTTCCCGGCCTGCCGATTCTGATGTTGTGATCTTTGAAAAGTGAATTGGCAACTTTGGTTCCGTCGATTCCCCGGCTGTATTTCAATGAGTAAATATTGGTACTATTTGGCTCGGCGGTTATCCTGAGCTGAGGCAGTTCATTCAATAGTCTGAAAAGTTCATCCGCCCGCTTTTTTGTTTCCTGCCAGCGTTTTTCTGCTCCTTCCACGTGTTTCAGGGCCATCGCTGCATTGGTCCAGTTGCCGAACATCGCGCCGCCATGTATCTTCATCAGGTGCGGCATTTTGTCAATCACATTTTTGCTTCCGCAAAGAATGGCGCCTGATGATGCGCCCAGATATTTGTACAGGGATATGTAAACTGTATCGAAAAGCGCGGCATATTCCGCTATAGATTTTCCCGACCAGGCAGACGCCATAAATAACCGTGCTCCGTCAAGGTGAAGTTTTAATCCCTGTTTTCTGCAATAATCACTGATCTTTCTCAGCTCTTCTATCGGTATCATTTTTCCATCTGTCCGTCGCACCGGATTTTCAATTGAAACCGCTCCCATGCCGGAAGCGAATACTTCTCCCTGTTTATGATATTCCACCGCCTGCTGCAGATCATCAACAGTGAAGCCCGTTTCTCCTTTCGCTAGTGGTATCAATCGTTTGCCGTGCACCGACTGCGCGGCATCTGCTTCATCCCTGAAAACATGACTGGTTTCCTGAACAAATATTTTTGTATTCTCACCACTCAGAACTTTGATGGCAAACTGGTTGGCCATAGTGCCTGTTGGCATGAAAATGGCTTTTTCCATGCCGGTGATCTCTGTAAATTTTTTTTCCAATGCTTCCACTGCTCCACCTTCACCGTACCTATCTCTTTTGATAGGCGACCCTGCATCTATTTCCTGTAATAGTTTGATGTAATTGGCAGGCTCATACATCTCGCCGTCTCCAACAAAATGTACTGGACGTTTATCGACCGGTGGCAATGGATCAGATGCAACATTTGAAAATGCAGGAAGGGCAGGGGCCAGAACCGGAATTGCTGAAAGCCCCGAAGCTTTGATGAAAGCTCTTCGGTTGACGGTTGACATAAAACAGATTTTATTTTCAGTAACCTATATACGCAAATCACGCAAGCATCACCCAGAACAGCCTCTTCCTAACAAACCCACCATTTTTCATTTTACATTTTGAATTTTACATTTTTCATTATTTAAAATCATCATTCACCTCCACCCAATATCCATCCGGGTCCTGGAAATAAATCTGTTTGATTCCGTCGGGGCGTATAGTGGGGGACTTACTTGTGCCCGGCCAGTTGCTGAAATTGATTCCTGCTTTATCCAGCTTAGTGATAAACTCTTCCACAGATGCCACACTAAAGCAGATATGGGTGTCTTTCGGATGTTTCACCGGTTCTTTAGCGCCCTGAATCAGGTGAAGCTCGCTTTGGTTGCTGATGCGGAACCATGTGTGCCGGCCATCGTGAAATGGCTCTGGAATTGTATCGAGTCCGATAATATTCTGGTAGAACGCAGTGCTCTTTCCCAGGTCGGTCACATACATCGCAATATGATTCAATACTGCATTTTTCATTGATAGATGTTGCTGGATGAATATGCCTGCCGCAGCTACAGCCGGGACAATACAGGCAATTATAATCTTTTTCATTTTACAATTTACAGTAAAAAAACAGTCTGAATGTCGGCTGCGCGACCCTGGGTGACCGAACAATCAAGGTCCGGGGCCGTTATTCCGCCAGACGCAAACTGATTTCGGCAAGCCTGTCATTTTAAAAGAATATTTTTTAAGTTGCATCCTCGCTTCCGCAGAAGTTCATTAAATCAAAATAAATACAATGAGAACACCAGTATCATTTTTTGTTGGATTAATATTTCTCTTAACCACTTTCAGCGCCTGTAACAACGAAACCAGGAAAGAAGAAGATTCCAAAAGCAGTGTGCCGGCAATAAAAGAGGAAAATGTTTCCTATACACTTGACAGTGTTACAATGAATGGATTTGTAGCTTTCGATAGCAACGCTACCGGAAAACGGCCTGTTGTGCTCATTGTGCACGAATGGTGGGGTGTCAATGATTATGTACGCAACCGGGCAAAGCAATTGGCCGAAATGGGTTATGTAGCCATGGCGGTTGATATGTATGGCAATGGTAAACAGGCAGCTGATCCCAAGGAGGCGCTTGCGCTTGCCATGCCTTTTTACCAGAATCCGCAAATGGCAAAAAACCGTTTGGATGCAGCGCTGAATAAAGTGAAGGAATACGGGCAGGCTGATCTGTCGAACGTTGCCGCAATTGGCTATTGTTTCGGTGGAGCCGTAGTATTGAACGCCGCACGGTTAGGGATGGACGCAAAAGGCGTGGTGAGTTTTCACGGAAGCCTCCTGGGAGCGCCGGCAAATAAAGATCTGATGAAGGCCAAAGTGCTGGTTTGCCACGGGGGTGCCGACAACTTTATACCGCAACAGGAGATCGATCAGTTTAAAAAGCAGATGGATTCAATCAATGCTGATTATAGTTTCATAACATACGATAGCGCCACGCACGCTTTTACCAATCCCGATGCCACCGAAACAGGCAAAAAGTTCAATATGCCAATTGAATACAACGCCGGGGCCGACAGGAAGTCGTGGGCCGATATGAAGCAGTTTTTTGACAGGATATTCGTGAAGAACAATTAGTGGTCTGTTTACGCTGGCCCAATTTTTTTATGCTGTTTCATCAACATAACAACAAACAATATGAAACAGCTCATTAAAAATTATGGGTTCAAATCGTTTTTCTGCCTGATGATGGTAAACTTTGTTTCCCTCATTGTTCTTGCCCAGGACAGCACAGGCGGATCCAGCAGCACTACTACAACCACAACTACCAGGACCGCTACCTCGGAAACAACCTGGTACACCAATCCCTGGATATGGGTAGTTGGAGCCGCTGTGTTTATTCTGCTGCTGATCGCTTTGCTGAGAGGCGGTGGCAACCGGGGAACTACCGGAACTGGTCGGACCGACAGGGTTACTGTAACAAAAACCACAAGATCCGACGTAGAGTAAATTTTATAACACCTGCTTGTACCTGTTGTGAATTGAGGACCTCGTCCCGGTTTACATTTTCTTATCTTTGCCGCTCTTAATCAATAAGAATGGCAGAAGAAAAAAGTTTGAATTTCCTGGAAGAGA
The DNA here is from genome assembly GCA_036402175.1 of Chitinophagaceae bacterium. Taxonomy (GTDB): domain Bacteria; phylum Bacteroidota; class Bacteroidia; order Chitinophagales; family Chitinophagaceae; genus DASPKM01. The sequence goes on from DASWTK010000307.1 coordinate 23,415, forward strand.
TCATAGAAAAGGACCTTGCCGAAAACAGGTATAAGCAGATTGTGACCCGCTTTCCTCCCGAACCAAATGGATACCTGCATATTGGTCATGCTAAGAGCATTTGCCTGAATTTTGGACTTACCCTTAAATATGGCGGTTATACCAACCTCAGGTTTGATGATACTAATCCGGTTACTGAAGAAACGGAATATGTAGATAGCATCAAAAGCGATGTTTCCTGGCTGGGCTTTAGCTGGAAAAATGAGCTCTACGCGTCAGATTATTTCAGTACGCTTTACGACTACGCTGTAAAACTTATTAAAAAAGGCCTTGCTTACGTTGACGACTCTACTTCTGAAGCAATAGCTTCCATGAAGGGTACGCCTACCGAACCAGGTAAGGATAGCCCATTCCGGAACCGCAGCATAGGAGAGAATGTTGAGTTGTTTGAACGGATGAAAAATGGCGAGTTTCCCGATGGAAGCCGCACCCTTCGCGCTAAGATCGACATGAAACATTCCAACATGCTCATGCGCGATCCCGTTTTGTATCGCATTAAACACGCGCATCACCACCGCACCGGCGATAAGTGGTGCATTTATCCGATGTATGATTTTGCCCATGGACAAAGTGACAGCATAGAAGGCATTACGCACTCAATTTGCACCCTCGAATTTGAGCCACACAGGGAACTGTACAACTGGTTCATCGAAAACCTGGAAATTTTCCCTTCCCGCCAGTATGAAATGGCCCGCCTGAACCTGACCTATACGGTCATGAGCAAACGAAAATTACTGCAGCTTGTGAACGACAAGTTTGTAGAAGGATGGGATGACCCCCGGATGCCAACAATTAGCGCAATCCGGCGAAAAGGTTATACGCCCGAAAGCGTACGGGACTTTTGCGATCGGGTAGGAGTTGCAAGGAGGGAAAACCTGATAGACATATCACTGCTTGAATTTTGTGTTCGTGAACATCTTAACAAGATCGCTTTGCGGAGGATGGTGGTATTTGATCCGGTGAAGGTTGTGATCACAAATTATCCGGAGGATAAGATAGAAAAACTTCAGACAGAGAATAATCCCGAAGATCCGGATGGTGGAATGCGCGAGTTGCCCTTTTCCCGTGAATTGTATATAGAACGCGAGGATTTCATGGAAAATCCGCCAAAGAAATATTTCAGGCTTGCACCAGGGCAGATGGTCAGGTTAAAATCGGCTTATATTATCCGATGTGATGAGGTGATCAAAGACGAAAGCGGGATCATACACGAACTGAGATGCACTTACATTCCCGAAAGCAGGAGTGGAGCCGATACTTCGGGCATCAACGTTAAAGGAACGCTTCACTGGGTTAGCATAGCCGAAGCCGTGAGAGTGGAGTTGCGGCTTTACGACCGGCTTTTTAAAGTGGAAGATCCTTCCAGTGAAGAAGGGGATTTTAAGGAATATATCAATCCCGATTCGCTGGTTGTGCAAAACGCTTATGCTGAAGCCTCTCTTATGAATGCAAAATTCAACGAGCGTTACCAGTTCTTACGAAAAGGATATTTCTGCCTTGATAAGTCCACCAGCGGCAGCAGGATCATTTTCAACCGGACAGTGACCCTGAAAGACGCCTGGGCAAAAGAACAGAAAAAGGGTTGATCAATTTATGCCCTCTGATATTACAAAACCCATCACAAAAAACAACCTGCTAATCTGGTGATCGGCTAATCGGCTAATCGGCTATTCTGCAAATTCGCTAATTAGCTAATTGGCTAATCATCTAATTGGCTTATCTGCTAATTGGCTAATTGGCTAATCTGCTAATCGGCTAATCTGCTAATTGTCTATTCTCCAACACTTCCTTATCCGGAAAATAACTACCTTTGCGCCCGTTTCCGATATAAAAAAAGCAGTTATAATGATCAGTGTTAAAAATATTACCCTGGCCTATGGAAAAAGGGTGTTGTTCGATGAGGTTAATCTCAATTTCACCAAGGGAAATTGTTATGGTGTAATTGGCGCTAACGGCGCGGGAAAATCTACTTTTCTTAAGATCCTCAGCGGCGAAATTGAGCCCAACAAGGGTAATGTTGAGATCAGCCCCGGTGAGCGTATGGCTGTGCTTAAACAAAACCACTTTGAGTTTGACGAACTTACGGTCCTGAATACAGTGCTAATGGGCCACAAAAAGATGTGGGAAGTAATGCAGGAGCGCGACCGGATCTATACACTCGCAGATTTTACAGAAGAGGACGGTATTCGTGCGGGAGAGCTGGAAGCCGAATTCGGTGAAATGGGCGGATACACTGCCGAAAGCGACGCAGGCTCACTGCTCAGCTCACTGGGTGTAAATGAAGAATATCATCAAAGTCTTCTCAAAGACATCCCTTCAAACCTCAAAGTACGGGTGCTGCTTGCACAGGCTTTGTTTGGAAATCCGGATATTCTTTTGCTGGATGAGCCTACGAACGGGCTCGACATTGAGACGATCGGCTGGCTTGAAAACTTCCTGGCGGATTATGAAAATATTGTACTCGTGGTGAGCCACGACCGTCACTTTCTGGATGCGGTTTGTACCCACGTAGCAGACGTAGATCGTCAGAAGATCAAAATATTCACAGGTAATTATACTTTCTGGTACGAGTCGTCACAACTGATGGCACGCCAGCTTACTGATAAGAACAAAAAGACAGAGGACAAGCGCCAGGCGTTATTGGACTTCATTGCGCGTTTCAGTGCGAATGCATCGAAATCAAGACAGGCTACCGCACGTAAGAAGGCCCTCGAAAAACTTACGATCGAACAGATCGAGCCTTCAAACCGGAAATATCCGGGTATTATTTTCCAGCCATTGCGTGAAGTGGGGAACCAGATTCTGAATGTTGAAAATCTCAGTAAGTCGGTTGATGGACGACCTCTTTTTGATAAGGTCAACTTCAGCGTCAACAAAGGAGAGAAGATCGCTTTTATTAGTCGTGATCCGCTGGCCGTGACCTCCTTTTTTGAGATCATCAACAATAATATGAAGGCCGATTCGGGCAAGTTCGAATGGGGCACCACCATAACAAGAGCTTACCTTCCGCTGGAGAATACTACATTCTTCACACAAGGGCTAACGCTGATGGAATGGCTTCGGCAGTACGTGCCTCCGCACGTAACAGACGCGGATGAACCGTTTCTTCGCGGATTCCTGGGAAAGATGCTCTTCAGCGGTGATGACATCATGAAGAAAACCAATGTGCTGAGCGGAGGTGAAAAAGTTCGCTGCATGATCAGCAGGATGATGCTGCAGAATCCAAATTGCATAGTGCTTGACCAGCCAACCAATCACCTTGACCTTGAAAGCATTCAGAGTTTCAACGAAGGCTGTAATATATTTCCCGGCATTGTGCTGCTTACCAGCCATGACCATACATTCATGCAAACCGTAGCCAACAGGGTTATTGAGCTGACGCCAAAGGGCATCATCGATCGATTAATGACATTTGATGAATACCTTGACGACGAGCGTGTGAAATATATGCGCGAAGAAATGTATAAGTAATTACTTTTTCCAGTCCCAGACTACAACGGCCCATTCGTCCAGTTCATCCCGGTAGATGTTGACCGTTTCAAACCCCACTCGTTCATGCGCGCGCATTGAGCGGGTATTGCGTGTAGCGATCTCCGTTACAAGCATATCGAATTCCGGACTGTATACTTTGCGGTGATGCTGATACAGCATGTCGAATAATCCCTGTCCACGGTAATCCTTGTCGACACATATTTGCCCCATAACATAAAACGCGTGATCGTTCAAAGGCCTGCCATTCCAAACCAGATTGTTGAAGTTCTCAAACATCGGGATCAGCGCGGGTATTATTGAAGCGCATTCGCGAAGCATTGTGAGCGCATAAGCCACCACACGGTCATCATCTTTGACTATAATACTGGGAGCGGCATGGTGCATCTGAAAAAGGACTTCTGGTGTGTGCTCAACAGTGAGAAAACCCTGATCACGCCATTCATCAGATGACAATTTTCTGATGAGATACCGTTGTTGTAATGCAAGGATCTGTTCAAGATCGTTTTGCGATTGAGTAGTTGTAACGCTTAACATGTTTGCTGATAAAACCTGTATAGACTGTTATTTGTATTCTCCGAAAACTTCCCGCAGCGTGTCAGCTATTTCACCCAGCGTGCAGTAATTTTCTACGGCTTCAACTACAGCAGGCATGATATTATCCCCGCTGGATGCCACATCGTTTAATTCCTGCAGAAGCGTATCGCATTTTGCCGGATTCCTGCTTCGGCGTACTTCTTCCAGCTTGGCTGTTTGAAGATTCCTGATTGAATCATCAATCCTGAATGGGGGAAGGGTTGATTCGTTGTTGGCGGAGAATTTATTTACGCCGACTATTATCTTTTCCCCGGTCTCTATTTTTCGCTGGTATTCGTATGCGCTGCGAGCAATCTCATTCTGAATGAAGCCCTGTTCTATGGCGCTTACACTTCCTCCCATGGCTTCAATTTTTTCAATAAGCAGCCAGGCCGCTCTTTCCACTTCATCTGTCAGGCTTTCCACGAAATAACTGCCGGCAAGGGGATCAGCGGAATCCGCCGCGCCGCTTTCAAATGCAACGATCTGCTGCGTACGCAAGGCAATCCGTGCCGCTTCCTCTGTTGGAAGGCTTAGCGCTTCATCGTAGCCGTTAGTATGGAGCGACTGTGTACCGCCCAGTACCGCGGCAAGAGTTTGCACGGTTACCCTGGAAATATTGTTCAAAGGCTGTTGGGCGGTAAGCGTGCTTCCCCCGGTTTGTGTATGGAACCGCAGCATCATTGCCTTGGGATCGGTAGCGCCCGCGTCTTTCATTATTTTTGCCCACATCCGCCTTGCGGCCCTGAACTTTGCAACTTCCTCAAACAGGTTGTTATGAGCGTTAAAGAAGAACGAGAGGCGCCGGCCCAATACATTTATATCAAGTCCTTTTTCAAGCGCAGCCTGCACATATGCCTTTCCGTTACTAAGCGTAAATGCAATTTCCTGTACAGCAGTAGATCCTGCTTCGCGGATATGATACCCCGAAATTGAAATGGTGTTCCACTTTGGTACTTCACGGCTGCACCATTCGAAAATATCGGTGATGATGCGCATCGATGGCTTCGGAGGATAGATGTAGGTTCCTCTGGCAGCGTATTCTTTAAGTATATCGTTCTGAATAGTACCGGTGATCTTTTTGAGATCGGCTCCCTGCTTTTTTGCGAGCGCTACGTAAAAGGCAAGCAGAATGAAAGCGGTAGCGTTGATGGTCATTGACGTGGATACTTCTTCCAGCCTGATCCCTTTAAACAGCGTCTCCATATCAGCCAGTGAATTGATGGAAACACCCACTTTTCCTACTTCACCTTCCGCCAATGGATGATCGCTGTCGTAACCAATCTGAGTGGGCAGATCGAACGCGACGCTTAATCCCATCACACCCTGCGACAAAAGATAGTGATACCGCTTATTACTTTCTTCTGCTGTACTGAAACCTGCGTATTGGCGCATAGTCCACAACCTACCCCGGTACATATCTGCCTGCACACCCCTGGTGAACGGAAATTCTCCGGGAGGTTCGGGCTGGCCGTTTACATCCCCGGCAGTGTAAAACTGCTTGACCTCGATCCCTGAATCGGTAAAAACCTGCTTGTTTTCTGACATGCTGTAATAAGTTGGATACTATTTCAAAACTTTCTTCGCTTCATAACTCAGCACCTCTGCAACCACTCCATGTAGGGAAGCTTTTGGATTTTGAGCGATCATATCCAGAAGATGCTTGTTCAGGTCAAGCGCATTTGCGTGGGGTGGAAGAAACGATGCCACCTGGTTGATGATAAAAATATTCTGTTCCTTAAGGTTTCTTACCGCATCCCAGGCTTCGGTGCTTACATAGATCTGTTGTGTAACATTATGGTCAAATTCCTGCCTGATCGATTCGGTGAGCAGCGCCTGCATGTCCCTGGCCGTAAAGTTTTCCTGTTTTAGCCTGCTGATAAGATTGGGCAGGGCAATGCGCTCAGTAAGAAGTATAAGGCGCTCATAAGCCTGTAATTGCAGCTGAACAGGACTCAAAACGCTGGTTCCCCCCGTTGTGGTTTTTTGCGGAAGCCGTGGCTGTTTCGCCCGCTGCCTTTCACGCCAGAAGAGATAAGCAAGTGATCCTCCGAGGACAAAAGCGATCAATAGGGCCCAGAACAGTTCCTGATTTGAGATTGACATAGTTAGGTGTTAGTTCAAACAAAAATAAGGATGTATTTTTGCATCTTAATCCACTACTATGGATACAACATTAACAGCACCAGTTCAACTCACCGATTCAGCGATAGCCGAAATAAAAAGGCTTATGTCCAGCAATCCCGCCAACAAATTTCTGCGCGTAGGCGTAAAAGGCGGCGGATGCTCGGGTATGACCTATGTCCTTGGATTTGATGAGCTGCAGGAAAGTGATGAGCAGTATGACTATGATGGCATTCCGCTGATCATGAACAAAGCGCATGGAATTTACCTGGCGGGCATGGAAATAGACTGGCAGGATGGCCTGAATGCAAGAGGATTCAGTTTCAATAATCCTAATGCATCCAAGACCTGCGGTTGCGGAACTTCGTTCGCCGTATAATACCGGTAAAACATTTGAAAATAGGGGATCTGTTCGCGGATCCTTTTTTTATGCCAGCGCCGTTTCCCCGGTACGGCCAGGTTGAGGGTTGCGCTTAAGGATCAGGCTGCTGATCACCGTCACGATCACGCCCATGATAAATACAGTAAGAAACATCAAAATAAAGTTGACAGCCGGATTTCCGAACAGGGCTCTTTGTGATTCCATTTTTGAGCGCTGAATTTCGAAGTCTGCCGCGCTCAGGGTCTTTTGCATGGTATCAAGCTGCGACTGATAATATTTCTCAACGAACTGCGGATCAAGAACCAAAACATAGAACACATTAAATAAGCCGAACGCGATAGATGGGATGAGAACAATCAACACACCTAATTTCATACCCTGTCCGAAGCTGAGCTTTCCTTCATTTTCATGATCCCGGTAATGTTTGATCCCAAAAAACACAAACAATAAGGCTACGATAATGCTGGCGTATCCTACTATTTCCTGGGAAGCATAATTATTATCCGATCCGAAGAACAGCCAGGCGAGAAAGAACAAAATAACAATAACGAGACTTGAAAGCAATCCATAGCGAAGAACCGTTTTTTTCATAATCTGGAATTTGTTAATGAAGAAATTTTAGTTGTTGGGTATCACGTGATGAAGGCCGAATATAATATCATGAACCCATTGTTTCCATCATCCTTTCGTGGCATTCCGGTTAAAAAGCAATAATTACAACTTAAGTAGTAGGCAATTTCAGTTCAGGATCCTTAAATCTTTCGCTTTCCTGATCGCTTCTGTCCTTCTTTGAACATCCAGCTTGATGAAAAGATTCGAAATATGTTTTTTAATGGTATTCTCAGAGAGGAATAATTTGTCGGCTATCTGCTGGTTCGACAGACCTTCATTGATCAGTTGAAGGATCTCATAT
>DASWTK010000308.1:0-3121 GCA_036402175.1 Chitinophagaceae bacterium
TGGATATCCGAAATCATTCAGGCTTTTTAATTTTCACAGTCGCCGCCCTTACATCAGCGACCCCGATTATACTTTTTCAATAGTAAGCCAGAATATTCTTAACACATTGCAGTCGGAGCTTTTTGTAAGTTATAACCGCAACGAAGAATACAAACAGGCGGGGTTTTCTGTTTTTTATGGCGGATTGTTTCCAATATTAAAAGCCGGGCTCACGTACACATTTGACCGTCGTTCAGCTGTCAGAAACCGGCCGCAGCTGGCTTTCTGGGATGAAGCGGAGGCCCGGGTTGGATTTTCAATTCCATTGAATCTTACAAATGGAAGGACGTTCACCTACCTTTCATTTGGGTCGGATTATGTTCACAATAAAAGGTTCTTCAAAGGATATTTTAAAGACAGCTTCGACAACAGGGCATTCGGTTATCTTAGCAATACCATCAGCTTCACCAACCAGATACAGCAAGCGAGGATGCATATTTATCCGCGCTTTGCCCAGACGGTCCTGCTGAATTACAGGAGAGCAGTTACAGAGCTTGAAGGCAACCAGATCCTGACATCGGGAAGTTTATACCTGCCGGGAGTATTCCAGACACACAACCTGGTATTACAGGCCGCGTTTCAACGAAGAGATACTTTGAGAAATATCAGTTTCTCCAACAGCTTTCCATTTTCGCGGGGATATGCAGTTGCAAATTTCCATCGTATGTGGAAGTTGGGAGGCAATTATCATTTTCCATTAGTGTACCCTGACTGGGGATTTGGAAACATCGTGTATTTCCTGCGCATCCGTTCGAACGTATTTTATGATCATACGCGCATTTATGAATACACAACCAGCCGCGTGCTGGTTGACCTGGATTTCCGTTCTTATGGAACAGAAATTTTCTTTGATACCAAATGGTGGAACCAGTTGCCTTTAAGTTTCGGCATTCGGTACAGCAGGTTGATGGATGCGGACATTGAAGCGCGAGGCCCCAATCAATGGGAGTTCATTTTACCTATCAATCTTTTATCGAGATAAGGAAGCAAGGCTTTCCTCAATCGCACGGATCTTCGCTTCCGCGTCGGCTCTTTTTTTCTGTTCAAGCGCAACCACTTCGGGTTTTGCGTTCTGAACAAATCTTTCATTGCCCAGCTTTTTGTCAACCGTTATCAGAAAACCTTTCAGGTATTCAAGGTCTTTTTCAAGCTGTTCTTTTTGCGAAGTGGTATCCAGCACAGTTTCGGTCTCCAGGTAAAACTTTTCTTTTCCAATTACAATATTAACCGTTCCCGGAACGGCATCTTTTGTAAATGAAAGTGATTCAGCGTTCACCTGTTTCAGTAAAATGCTTTCAACATCGCGATAGGCTTTTTCATTGTTTGTTTGAACATGCAGACGAATGGGTTCTCTTGATTTGATGTTGTTTTTAACCCTGGTATCACGAATGGCTGTGATCACCTGCTTCAGCAACTCACCCCTGGCGGTTATTTCCTTATCAGCTGTTTGTATCGGGCCATACTGGCGGATGCATACATCATCGCCTTGCTTGCGTTCTTTCAAGAGGTGGTATATTTCTTCGGTGATGAACGGCATGAAAGGATGCAGCAATTGCAGCAGCTGATCAAAATATGCTACTGTTTTTTCATAAACAACAGCGTCCATCGGCTGAGCTGCCGAAGCAGGTTTTACCCACTCAAGATACCAGCTGCAGAAATCATCCCAAATAAGCGAATATGTTGTTTTCAACGCTTCACTCAACCTGAAGTCCGCATACTGCTGTTCCAACTCCGCCCTCACCTCATGTAACCTGTTCTCAAACCACTCAACCGCAAAATCGGATCTGCTCACACCATTCCCCTCCGAAATTTCTTTCGAACCTCCACCCACAGAACCCGAAACCCTAAACCCAAAACCCAAAACTCTTTCCCCCCACATGCGAACAAGCTTCATCGCATTCCATAACTTATTATTAAAATTCCTTCCCTGTTCCAGGCTTGAATCATCAAACAACAGATCGTTTCCCGCGGGTGATGCGATCAGTATTCCAAACCTGACAGCATCGGCGCCATACTGGTCAATCAAACCAAGCAGGTCGGGGGAATTTCCCAACTGCTTACTCATCTTTCTTCCAAGCTTATCGCGAACAATGCCCGTGAAATAAACTTCCTGGAAAGGTTTTTCTTTCATGTATTCAAAGCCAGACATGATCATGCGCGCCACCCAGAAGAAAATGATTTCCGGAGCAGTAACGAGGGTATTGGTAGGATAATAGTATTTTATGTCTTCATTTCCGGGATTTGAAAATCCCCTGAAAACTTCAAATGGCCACAGCCAGGAAGAGAACCATGTATCCAGGCAGTCTTCATCCTGCTTCAGGTCATCAATAGAAAAATTTGGATTTTTGAACTGCGCGAATGCCTTCTCTTTCGATTCGGCAACCTGGAAACTTCCATCGGGAGCATACCATGCCGGTATTTGCTGTCCCCACCATAACTGGCGACTGATACACCAATCGCGAATGTTCTCCATCCAGTGCCTGTAAAGATTCCGGAATTTCGCGGGATAAAATTTGATCTCGTCGTTCATCACTGCATTCAACGCGGGCTCAGATAATTTTTTCATGCTCACCCACCACTGCAATGAAAGCCTTGGCTCTACAACGGCGTCGGTCCTTTCTGAAAAACCAAGCTGATTTGTATAATCTTCAGTTTTTATGAGATGACCTTTCGCCTCAAGGTCTGCAGCTATTTTTTTCCTTGCTTCAAACCTGTCATCGCCGATATAAAGCTGCGCTTCTTCATTCAGCCTTCCGTCTTCGGTAAGAATGTCTACTACCTCCAGACCGTGTTTCTGACCCAGCTGGTAATCGTTCATATCGTGCGCGGGAGTAACCTTCAATGCGCCGGTGCCGAACTCCATCGAAACATAATCGTCGAAGATGATGGGGATCTTACGATTGATGAGCGGAACAAATGCGAAGCGGCCTTTCAGATGTTTGTAGCGTTCATCATCTGGATGCACGCAGATTGCCGTATCGCCAAGGATTGTTTCGGGTCGTACCGTTGCGATGGTGACTGATTCCTGCGTTTGCTGTTCTCCGTTAGCGTCATCCAGGAAATACCTGATATGATATAGTTT
>DASWTK010000309.1:0-5684 GCA_036402175.1 Chitinophagaceae bacterium
ATACGGTCCTTTTCCTCTTTATCTTTGCGCTCCTTTTCTTCGCGATCTTTCTTGTCTTTCTCTTCACGGTCTTTTTTATCTTTTTCCTCCTTGTCTTTGCGTTCCTTTTCTTCGCGATCTTTTTTATCTTTCTCTTCACGATCCTTCCTGTCCTTTTCTTCCTTAGCTATACGGTCTTTTTCCTCTTTATCTTTGCGCTCCTTTTCTTCACGGTCTTTTTTGTCTTTCTCTTCACGATCCTTCCTGTCTTTTTCTTCCTTAGCTAGACGGTCTTTTTCCTCTTTATCTTTCCGCTCCTTGTCCTCCTTATCTTTTTTATCTTTTTCTTCTTTGTCTTTCCATTCTTTATCCTTCTTTTCCTTCTCTTCACGATCTTTCTTATCCTTTTCTTCCTTTGCTATGCGATCCTTGTCCTCTTTGTCTTTACGTTCCTTGTCTTCTTTTTCCTTCTTTTCCTTATCCTTCTTTTCTTTCTCCTCACGATCCTTTTTATCTTTTTCTTCCTTGTCCTTCCATTCTTTATACTTCTTCTCTTTCTCTTCACGATCTTTCTTCTCTTTTTCTTCTTTTAATATTTTTTCCTTTTTCTCTTTTTCTTTTATCGCATCAATATCATTAACGGGAGGTTTATCAGGATTTGGAACCGGATCAGGCTTTGGAGTTTCCTTTACATAGATGACTTTCGGTTGCTCTTTAACCACTACTACCGTTGGCTGCTCTTTTACCACAACCACCTTTGACGATGAAGGGGTGTAAACATTTGTCTGAGAAGAGCGGCAGCAAACCAGTAGAAATGATAAAACGGCAAATAAAAATACCTTCACGATTGAACGGGCATTCATAGTATTAGATTTTGAGTATCTCCCATAATTCCAATTTGGAGAATCGGGGTTATCCCGATAAAAACGATAAAAAAGACGCTTTAGTGTTAACGGGGATGGATTACAATTACTTCCGCCTGAAGAGACATCAATATCAGACGAAATGCGGGGATGCAGCTTTTTAAGAATTAGTGGATTATAAAGGGCAGGAAATGGATATTTTTGAACTAATTGATACCACCTATGCTTAAATCCATATTAACCCTTGTATTTTTTCTGGCTGCTACCATTTTATTAGCTCAGAAGCCAAACGTTCAAAAGGCCTTTAAATCAAATGATCTATTGCAGCTTCGGAAGTGGATATAAGCTCACGAAAAACGAAGAGTACCGCAAGGTGATCATTCAGGCAGCTAAGAGTCTTTGCAAGCGTTTCAATGAGAAGGCCGGCGTTATCCGCTCGTGGGATCACAACGCGCAGAACAGCGAAATAAATGATCACTGCTCCAATATCGTCAGATCAGGTTACTGTTCAACCTTTTCAGCACTGCATTCCTGTATAAACTTCCAATTGGCAATTCATGATTCAGAACCGTAACCTGGGTCTGTGAAAATTCCTTGATCCTTGAAATGGGTACTATAAAACTCCGGTGAATTCTGACAAAATGCTGCTGCGACAATTTTTCCTCCATCTGGCTTATGCTGAGCAGTGTAATATAATTGCCGCTATCAGTAACAACTTTGATATGGTTTCGCAAACTTTCAATGTAGACCACTTCTTCAGACAGGATCTTGATGAATTTGCGGTCGCTCTTGATGTAAAAAAATGGCGCCTCCGGTTTAGGAGCATCAATTACCAGGGCATCGCCCGTTACATAAGATTTCTCAAGCCTGAAAACTTTTCCAATGGATTTCACAAACCTGTCGAACGAAATGGGCTTCAGTAAATAGTCCACTACATCAAGATTGAACCCTTCAAAGGCAAACTCCCGATGCGCTGTTGTAAGAATAACATGGGGCTTGGTTGAGAGCATCTGCAGCAAACTCAATCCGTTAAGCCTGGGCATTTGTATATCGAGGAACAAAAGATCGACTTCCGACTTTTGCATAGCGGTAAAAGCATCCATTGCGTTATAATAAACACCCGCGACCTCCAGGCCGTTGATCCTGCCGATGTGGTTTTCAATAACCTTAACGGCCATTTCTTCGTCGTCAATTATCAGGCATTTCATTGCGCAAACTCAAATTTAAAATTGACAGATAAGTATCATGTTGCTTTATTTCCAGTGTATGCCTGCCGGGATAAACCATTTCAAGCCTTTTCCGCACATTTGCCAGCCCTATGCCGCTCTGGGTCTTTGGCTGAAAACCGTTATGGCCATTGTCAGTTGTTACATTATTCTCTACAGTAAAATTCAACAATCCATCGTTCACCCAGAGATTTATACAAATCCAGGGATCTTTTTCATTTTTAGCCGCGCCATGTTTAAACGCGTTCTCAACAAAAGGAATGAGCAAAAGCGGTACTATTGACTTACCATTGATCTCCCCTCCCTTTTCAAATGAAATCTGCAGGCGGTTTCCATACCTTATCTTTTCAAGTTCGATATAATTATGCAGGTGAGCGATCTCCTTTTCCAGTGAAATAGATTTGTTGTCGCCCTCATATAACATATAACTCATCATTTCGGAAAGCCTGGTCACAACATCAGGCGCTTTCGGATGATGCGTCAATACCATTCCATACAGGTTATTCAGGGTATTGAAAAGGAAATGAGGGTGCAGTTGGTTCTTCAATAATTTCAGCTCAGCGTCGGTACGCTGCTGCGCAAGCTGCATCGTTATTTTTTCCTGCTGAATGCTCCTCTGAAGCAATTTTAATATAATGGGTAGTGATGAGATGTAAACAAGGTCGAGTATCTTATAGAAAACCTTTACACTGAAAAAATTGTAAATCGGTTCACCCAGGGAAGGGGCAATAAAGTAATAATAGAGTGCCCAAATGGCCAGTCCGCCAACAGTGGCAAGCGAAAAAAACAGCAAACTGAATACTCCATACTCTTTCCTGATCAGCCAGTTGGGAACAAGGTAATAGATCACATAATAAACAAAGGGAAGCTTGATAAGCATGATCTGCAATTCAATACCCACATGCATTAAAAAACTGTCGTCGCCGTAAGTGCTGTTGACAATCGCATAAAACATAAGCCAGGCCAACCAATACAGTATATGCCGAAGCAGCCTCACGCCCGACCAGCCTGTATAAGTTTTCTCGAAATGAAACATGCAGGAAATTATAAAATCTGAATCTTCATCACTGTTAAAAAGGACGAAAGTCACCTGAATTTATACAAATACCTATCCTGCTGATATAACCGGCATTTCCAGCCCTGAAAATTGATATGTACCTGCAAAAATCCTGTTCAGCATTATTAAGAAACGGGAGCCCTTCGACGAATATATCTTGCAATCATAATTTTTAAAAATTAAAAAGTATAGCCATGAAAAAAGCATTTTTCTACCGATTAATGAGCATCATGCTCGTTGCAGTTGCAGCCAGCTCCGATATCTTCTCGCAGGGAATTACCAACAAATTAAGTCCAGATCAGCCGGCTTATGTTGAAAACAACTCCGCCCCTGCCGGCAAAGTGAATACCATTGAGAAAAGTGCCCTGCCTGTAAATGAAATAAACGTCAGGGCCGTCAGGGATTTTTCGAAAGAGTTCAAAAATGTTACCGACATCCAATGGTTCAAGGCGAATGATGGGTTTGTTGCTTATTGCAAACTCGGCAGCACGAAAATAAAAGTGTTTTATGATCAGCATGGGAACTATAAATGCACAGTACGGAATTACGGTGAGACAGAATTACCCAAAGAAGTGAGGCACCTGGTGAAAAGCAGTTATTACGATTTTGATATCTTTTATGTGACGGAGATCAGCTCCGCATTCGAAAAAGCCTATATCATCAAGCTGGAAGGCAAATCTTCCTGGAATGATGTCAAGGTCATGAATAATGAGATCATCAGCGTAAGTGAATACACTAAAGGCTGATATTCGTCAGAGAAGCGGAATTTGTTATCTCATGCTGTGTGATCAGGCCAGTCTTTCCGTAGTCGCACCGTCAAATTCTGCTTCTTTGTTTTCTGCCTCCTTTTTGGTGGCCCTTATAATTCCGTCTTTATGGTGAGGCGGACTATAAACAGTATACATCTTAAGCTCATCGGCCTTATCAACATTGATGAAATTATGCTTCGCTCCTGCAGGCACGATAATAAGATCTCCTTCCTTAACATCATATTCCTTTTCATCAATTATACACTTCCCGTGTCCCTGTTCAAATCTGAACAACTGATCGTTGGAAGGATGTGTTTCTAATCCGATGTCTTCGCCCGGAAGCAGGCTCATTAATACCAACTGCATATGCTTCGAAGTGTAAAGAACTTTGCGAAAGTTCGAATTCATCGAGGTTGCCTTTTCAATATCTGTCTTAAACCCCTTCATAATCGCGAGTTTTAAAGTTGTTAACTATGAAAGGGTAAAGTTCAGGCAGGCTAACCGGCGTGACAATGATGGCTATTTGAAAGAAAGCTGACGTTCATCAGTTAACTCCTGTTCCTGGAAAAGCTGAATCGCTCATTTTTTTGCCGTTCCTGTCAGGAACTCCTCAATTATAGAAACAGCAGGATAATTTGTTCGCCCAGGTTTTACGGTAGTTATTTCACCTATATATTCTCCATGTCCGCCCGGTAATATCATCAGCCTTGCATTTTTCATCATCCTGTACATTTCGACCGCATGCTCCGGAGTTACTACGTCCTCATCTGCAATAAGAATTAGCGCAGGCGCCTCAATGCCTTTGATGGCTGATTCACTTATGTCCGGGAATGACTGCATCCTTGCAACATCCCTTTTAAACATGGCATGAAGCGCATCGTTATCATTTCTTATTTCAAGAAACGCGTCCTTGTATGGCTTGGGCATATCAACAAATGATGCGTTCTTCATCATATCCCAAAAGCCCTTAAAGGCCCCATCCCGCTTATACATGGTAGATGCTACAACGATCCTGTTAACCACTTGCGGGTGGCGGATGGCAATCTGGAGCGTGGTGCTGGCGCCGTTACTGAAACCAAAAATATCAGCCTTTTCTATCTTCAGTTGCTTCAGCAGCTCAGCAATATCATCTGCATCCTGCTCAAAACTTAAAGGCCTGTTTATATCCGGGGTATGACCGTGGGCTTGCATCTCTACAGCTATCACCTTATGTGTTTTCGCAAGTTCCGGCAGTATCCTGCCGAACGTTGTACCAATAGTGGATCCTCCACCATGTATCAGCACAAGCGGAAACCCATTGCCATGTATTTCGTAATACATCTTAAGGCCATTAACGTTTGCATAACTACCGGTTGACTGGGCTGAAATATTACTGGTCAGACTGATCATAAGAAATACTAAAAAAAGTGTTTTCATACATATTAATCCCTGATAACAAAGATAAATGGCATTGAATTCAACAAACTGTATAAATCCGACAATTCAGGGGGTCAACTGCGGCAAATAAGTCTAATCATCAGTATGATGCCTCACTTCCTCAAATAGTCAATGTTCAGAATTGTATGGAATTTCTTTTTTTACTATAATTGTCCCCAAACCCCAACAATTTCCCTATGAAGGACTTTAAATTACTCCTGCTACTGACAATCCTAGGCCTGTCATCTCTTGCTCAAAAGCCCAAAGTTAAATGGGGCGACGAATTCAAAATGCGTAAAGGCAGCACCGACCTTGAAGTAATTTATGCAGACAAAAGCGGCGCTTACCTGCAGGAAGGTCACCTTGCTATGAAAACATATTTTGTGATCGGCGC
>DASWTK010000310.1:0-2145 GCA_036402175.1 Chitinophagaceae bacterium
ACAACCAAACGAAAAACACCTGGCAGATAAGCTGCAGCACGTGCCGGTTCCTGAAATGGAATCGTCGTGGCAGCAGATGCGCGAACTGCTGGACCGCGACATGCCCGAGGGCGTTGCCGGTGCCTGGAGCGGAAATAAAAAGTGGTGGTGGATGGGCCTTACCGCGGCATTCATCATGGTGGCTACCTGGCTGCTTCAGCCTTTTAAAGAACAGCCTGTTTTTCCGGGAACTGAAAATTCAGGGGCGGTTAGCGCCAATCAAACAAAAACAGATAACAACAGTAATACTGATAAGAACGCGGTTAGCAAGGGAAATATTAAACAGCGTGATGTTACATCAAAAAATAACGATCAGGATCCTGACAAAGCGGTTAGCAACAATACCAATGATATTACAAAGGCTGCAACTTCAGACGCGATCACAAATAAACAAGAACAATCAAGTCCTGCGAATAAAGGAATTGCCGCGACTGATAAAGAGCGTAATGACGTTTCGCAAAACTCAATCAGGAATAGTGAACCCAACGAATCTGGGAATGGCAAGTTGAATAAAGATGTTTTAAACCAAAACGAAACAAAAAACATTATCGCTGCAAAATCCGGATCACAGTCAGGTCAAAAAAACAAACCGTACAGGTCATCAACGCAACAAAGAACAAAAACAAACGCAGATCTTTCACTGCTGAAAGATAAGGACAACAAAAAAATCAATGATGAGATCACAGTGAGAACGCCGGAAATTTTACAGACTGGAAATATAGACCGCGTCATTACAGAAGAAACTTCTGAAGAGGTAAGGATGCCGCAAATTGATTTCACTATTATTCGTTCCGGCTATGCAAGACCATCAGATGTTTTTGAAGAAATAAAAATAAAAGATGTAGCTGCGGTGGCAGTATCGGGCAGAACCGATAAGGAATTCAGGCGCGAACTACGTAAAAGGTCAATAAAAGACGATAACAGGAAACTAACCAGGGCCAGTATGCGCGGCAATTATGGTGACAATGAACGAGACATAACGTTTGCGGCAGGGCTAGCGCTTCCTTATAATGTTGCCATCAGCGGTCAGCAGACATCGGCATATAACATCAATGCAAGAACGAGCCGGATCGGCGATTTTCTGCCTGCTCCATTCTTCCAGTATCACATCAATAACAGGTTATTCCTGCAAACCGAATTTCATTTTCAATCACCTCAATTCACAGAAAGGTTGTTGTTCTCCAGCCAGACAAAAACTTCGGGGAATATTCAGTATGAGAATAAATCATACCTCGAAAAACTTTATTATTTCAACATTCCATTTAATGTTTACTATAGCCCGGCGCGCAATTTTTTCATAGGAAGCGGGGTTCAATACTCATCACTGCTCGGTGGCGTAGCATCTTACGAGCAAAGAAGTACTCAGGGATCCACTGTGCTCGGCTATCAATCTGATACGCGGCGTTTTAAGGACGATTCAGTGGCTTCGGTATTTTCTCCCAATGAATGGCGCTACCAGTTCGACGCGAATTATTATTTCAGGCGTTTCACGTTTGGACTAAGGTTCAACCAGGCCATGCGTGATTTTATAGATCTGCCGGCAAGCACCAACCTGCCGCTGATCCAGCAGAGGAACAGGTCGTTCCTGCTGTATCTGAGATTTAATATCTGGGAAGAGCGGAAGAAACTGGCTGATTAGAAATCGAATTACTTACCAAACATCTTGTCCAGCGAATCTTTCCTGAATTCAAGATAGATCGGATTACCCGCGGGTGAAATGTTGGGTTGTTCGCAATTGAAAAGGGATTCGATGAGCTTTTTTATTTCATGCGGGCTGAGGCGGGTTCCCGGTTTCACCGCATGCTGACGGGCAAGCGCACGCACCAGTTTTTCTCTCGCCGACAATTTTGACTCGGCATTACTATGCTTGTACTGCTCCAGCAATGCTTCTATAACATTCTTTTCATTTCCCTGTAATACATCGGCGGGTACACCCTGAACAATGAAGCTGTCTTTTCCAAATACTTCTACCTGGTAACCCAGTTGCTGAAGATGCGGAAGAAGCTCCTGCAGCAGCACGGCGTCGGCAGGCGCTAACGTTAGTGTAACGGGAAACAGGCTTTGCTGTGTTGAAATGGCTTGTCCCTCCATTGCATGGATGTATTG
>DASWTK010000311.1:0-4214 GCA_036402175.1 Chitinophagaceae bacterium
GTAAACACCTTTGAATATTTATTAATCTTTTCTGTTTTTCAATGTTGATTTTGGCAGGTTGTCCTTACTGTTAGGCTTGATTGTCAAAGCCAGTTTCATTGCTTCCTGCGCATTGATGATGCCCGCAGTTCTTGACAGCTCCGACATTTCAACCATTTCGTCTTCTGAACCGGGTCTCTTGACTTTTTCAGTCACCGGCCGTGATGATTTTTCAATTACGGTTTTCAACTGTTGTGGTGTAAGATGAGGATTATAAGACAGTATCAGCGCAGCAACTCCTGCAACAACAGGCGATGCCATACTGGTACCTTGCGCATTACCGTAAGTAGTTCCACCAGGAATAGTTGAATAGATCTTTGTTCCCGGAGCAAATACGTCAACCTCATTCTTACCAAAGTTTGAGAAAGAAGCTGTGAGGCTATTAAATCCTGCCTCAGCTGTTGGATCGCTGCTGGCGCCAACAGTAAGCCAGTTGCTCGCTCTTTCGTTATATGATTTCAGAACCGCATTCGGGAAGTTATCGGTACTGTCGAGGTTCTTGTGATCATTACCAGCGGCGTGAACCAGCAATACACCCTTGCTTTCAGCGTATTTCACAGCGTCGTCAACCCAGTGCTTTTCCGGTGAAAAGTCCTTACCGAAACTCATGTTGATGACCTTTGCGCCATTATCAACCGCATAACGGATTGCAAGCGCAATATCTTTATCGTGCTCGTCACCATCCGGAACGGCGCGCAGCATCATTATCTTCACATTATCCGCTACGCCGTCAATACCTTTTTTATTATTTCTCTGCGCACCGATGATGCCGGCAACGTGAGTTCCATGGAATGGCGTTCCTGCCATCACATCTCCATTTCCATAAAAACGGTCATTGATGTCGGCTTCGTTATCACCTGTGATCTCGCCACGGAAATCCTTCGGAGCTTTTTCTTTTGCTTCTGCTTTGCGTTCTTCACCTGACAGGTAATCGCTGAAGCCTTCGATAAATTCTTTATTGGTCTGGTCAAGAATGTCATTTGCTTTGAAAAGATACAGGAAGCTGTTCCTTGCAGATTTCGCCGAAGATTCGGTAGGCGTAAATTCTTCAAGTTCTTTACCGGTATATACTTCTTTGCCGATAGCGACTTTTAATGTGCTGTCGTTTTTCTTTGCGGCTATCAGTGCGCGCTTCAGCAGAAGAAGGTCAACACCTCCACCAATGGTAGCGCCTTCAATCTTTTTCTTGGCTTTCAACCATGTTTGGTATTCTTCCTTATCTGCAGGACTGAGTGTTGCGGTGTCTACCTGTTTGTCGGCCCATTTGGTTTTGAGCTTATGATAAACCCGTGCGCCTTCATATGAATCGGATTTTACATTGCGACCGTCTTTGCCGCCAATGAAATTCCATCCATAAATATCATCCACATAACCATTCTTATCATCATCCACTCCGTTACCAGGAATTTCCTTAGGATTTCTCCACAGCACTTCTTTAAGGTCTTCATGAAGTGTGTCGATGCCGGAATCAATTACTGCAACTACAACAGTAGTGCTTTTTTTATTTTTTACCAGTTCATATGCGCCGGCCAGGCTAATACCATGATAACCATCTTTGGTCTTATCCAATAAATGCCATCCTTTGGGTGTTTCCTTTTTCTGGCTTGTACCCTGGGCTGAAACGTCGCCAGTTACCAGTATAAGGGCACTGCCGAGCAGAAAACCTGCTAGAGCCTTTTTGATCATGATCATGTTTAATTTAGGTTTGATATTGAATGCAGTTCTCAGTTGCAATTCGTTAAAAATAAAATAAGTCAGCCTGAAAGACGACTTTTCTGTGATAAACGGTGTTTAATACGATGTTAATGCGTTCAGAGGTCAAATTTTATGCCCTGTGCCAGCGGCAACTGCGAAGAATAGTTAATTGTGTTGGTTTGCCTGCGCATATAGGCCTTCCAGGCGTCGCTTCCGCTTTCCCGGCCACCCCCGGTTTCCTTTTCCCCTCCGAATGCACCGCCGATTTCGGCTCCTGAGGTACCGATATTGACATTGGCAATGCCACAATCGCTCCCCGTTTGGGAAAGGAACTGCTCAGCCTCCCTCATATTCAGGGTCATTACCGCCGATGACAGCCCCTGCGGAACGTTGTTCTGAATTTCTATCGCCTCACTGAAGTTTTTGTATCGGTGCAGGTATAAAATTGGCGCAAATGTCTCGTGCTGAACTATCTGCGAGCCAGGATCCACTTCTGCTATACAGGGCTTTACGTAACAGCCGCTTTCATATCCTTTGCCTTCGATCACTCCTCCTTCAACAACGAACTTTCCCCCTTGCGCTTTGCATTTTTCGATGGATTCAAGGTACAGGCGCACCGCGTCTTTATCAATCAGCGGACCTACATGGTTAGCCTCATCCAATGGATCGCCGATCCTGAGCTGTTTATAAGCGGCCACCAATTTTTCTTTGACGTCATTATAAATATCTTCCTGGATGATCAGCCGCCTGGTAGTAGTGCATCGCTGTCCGGCGGTGCCCACCGCGCCAAAAACCGCTCCCCGGATAGCCATGGTCAGATCTGCCTGGTTTGATATGATGATGGCATTGTTACCACCCAGTTCAAGCAGCGAACGGCCCAGCCGGGCTCCAACCGCTGCGCCAACAGCCTTTCCCATCCTGGTTGACCCGGTAGCTGAGATCAAAGGAACCCTGGTATCCTGAGCCAGCCATTCTCCAACTTCGCGGCCACCGATAACCAGGCAGCTTACGCCTTCGGGTACATTGTTAGCAGAAAAAACCTCCTGTGTTATGTGTTGGCAGGCAATTGCGCAGAGTGGTGTTTTTTCAGAAGGCTTCCATACGCATACATCGCCACAAACCCAGGCCAGCATGCTGTTCCAGCTCCAGACAGCAACCGGAAAATTAAAAGCTGATATAATTCCTACGATTCCCAGCGGATGCCATTGCTCATACATCCGGTGGCCCGGACGCTCGCTATGCATGGTAAGTCCGTGCAACTGGCGTGATAATCCTACAGCAAAGTCGCAGATGTCAATCATCTCCTGCACTTCGCCATATCCCTCCTGCAGGCTTTTCCCCATTTCATACGAAACAAGCCTTCCGAGTGGTTCCTTATATTTTCTAAGTGATTCTCCGATCTGCCGGACTACTTCACCCCGTCGGGGCGCAGGCCACATTCTCCATTCCTGGAAAGCCTCCTGTGCCTTTGTGATCACTTTATCGTAACTCTCTCTGTCGGCACCGGTCACTTCGCCTATCACTTTGCCATTGACAGGGGAGCAGGAAGTTATTTTTTCACCTTTCGGCTGCAACCAATCAGTACCGGTAGAGACACCCGGATTTTTATCCTTGATCTTTAGCGTGGCAAGCGTATCCTTCATATCATTTTTTGAGGCCGCAAAGATACCGAATGAATGGGGAAAGAAATGAATGGCGGGTTAATACTGTTCCTGGTCATTTGGAAATTCCATTGATTTAACATCCTGTATATAATGCTGCACGGCGCCTGTGATCTGTTCATGCAGATTAAGATATTGACGCAGGAAACGGGGCCTGAATTCCGTATTGATGCCAAGCATATCGTGCATTACCAGCACCTGCCCGTCGCAATGTTTTCCTGCCCCGATGCCAATGGTTGGGATCTGAATGCTTTCCGAAACTTCCTTAGCAAGTTGGGCCGGGATTTTTTCCAGTACCATTGCAAAACATCCTGCCTCCTGTAGCAGTTTCGCATCGTTACGGAGCTTGGCTGCTTCGGCTTCGCTCTTAGCGCGGACATTGTATGTTCCGAATTTATAAATGGACTGAGGCGTTAATCCGAGATGACCCATTACTGGCACACCTGCGGCTACTATTCGATTGATGCTCTCCAGCACTTCCTCACCGCCTTCCAGTTTGATGGCGTGTGCGCCTGTTTCCTTCATAATGCGGATTGCCGAAGCAAGCGCTTCTTTCGAATTGGATTGATAGGAGCCGAATGGCATGTCTACAACAACCAGGCAGCGGCTAACACCACGTATAACCGAAGACGCGTGATAGATCATCTGATCAAGCGTGATGGGAAGGGTAGTTTCATGCCCTGCCATTACGTTTGAGGCCGAATCGCCAACGAGAATGACATCAATACCTGCACTATCAAAAAGCCGCGCGAAAGAAAAATCGTAAGCAGTGATCATCGAGATCTTTTCGCCCTTGGACTTCAGTTGCTGAAGCGTGTT
>DASWTK010000312.1:0-9016 GCA_036402175.1 Chitinophagaceae bacterium
GGACTGCAGGTGCTTGCCCAGGTGAAGGTAGAATTTCACCAGGCTTATGGAATTTCGCTGCAATTGACTGACATCGATCCTTCGTTTACACTTGGAAATATTGAACGGCAGAGAAGGGAAACTTTGGTGCGGCTGGTCACCGAAAATCCGGAATCGGTATGGAAAGAAGGAGATGAATATTTTTCCAGGAACAAGCAGCTGAATATCGGCCGTGTAATACAGAAAGTAGCAGTGATAGCTTCACCCAATTCGGAAGGGTACAGGGATTTTATTCATACGCTGGAAAATAACCAGTTTAGCTATAAGTTCAGTATTGACACTTATCAGTCGACGGTTCAGGGCGGACTTGCCGAGCGAGAGATGATCGAAAGGTTGATCAAAATATTTAATTCCGGCAAACAGTACCATTGCGCGGTGATCATCAGAGGCGGTGGCGCAAAGAGTGACTTTATGGTGTTTGACAGTTATGGTCTGAGTCGTGCAGTAGCCAGGTTTCCCATACCGGTGATCACTGGGCTTGGACATCACCAGGACGTGAGCATTGTTGACATGCTTGCGCGTAGTGCAACCAAAACGCCAACAAAAGCGGCTGAATTCATCATCCAGCATAACAGGGAATATGAAGAGGATATGCTGTCTCTGCAGCGCAGCGTAATTATAAAAAGCCAGCAATTCATTGCAAGGCACACGCGACTGATAAACACCATGAACTTTCAACTGGTAAATAACACCAAGCGGTTTGTAAGTGATCAGAAAGATGAACTCAGATCTGTAAAAGAAACCGTAACCAATTGTACTAAAACCATTATCTACGAAAACCAATCAATGCTTCTTGAGTTTAAAGGATTGCTGACATCAAAGCCCAAAGCAATCGTCAGCCAAAAACTGGTAGCGATGGCCAACGTAGTTGGTTATCTACAGGCATTTACCAAACAATATCTTGGCAACAGAAAACGGGAACTTGACCATCATCATTCTTTTGTAAAACTGATGAGTCCTGCCAGCATACTGAAAAAAGGATTTGCCATAGTAAAGATGGATGGCAAAGTTCTCAAGGATGCTGCCACAATTGAAAAAGGAAGCAAGCTTGAGATTCTGATGCGGGATTATGACGTACATTCAACGGTAACCTCCAAAACAAAACGGGATGAAACAGGCAATGACATATGAAGCGGCTTACACAGAGCTGAAGCAGATATCGGATGAAATTCAAAGCGAAGAAGTGACAGTAGATGAGCTGGCAGAGAAAGTAAAGCGTGCCGCGGAATTAATTCAATTTTGTCAGCAGAAGCTGAGAAGTACCGAAGAGGAGGTGAACAGGATCATTGAAGGAATGGGTGCAAAGGGAACGCCCGTACAATAGCGGGCACATTCAACTTTTCCTGCAAACCACCTGTAAAAAATAAGCCACCACCGATGAATCCTGCAATCCAGGATAAGCTTTAATAGTTTCTTCATCAGGACATGGTTCCTGCATCTTTTCAATGGTTAGGCCCGCATTTATGATCGCATTCACCCATTCTGATAATGTGCTATCTCTTCGGACTTCATAAATTAGTTGTCGGTGGCATCAATTTAATAATAACTGACGTGCCTTGCAGAAAAAGTATATTTTTATTTTAATCCGTAAATTGAACACCTAACGATTAAATTTTCTCACATGCAACTCACCGGCAAAGTACTTCAGCTTCTTCCCATGCAATCCGGAACGGCCAAGAATGGCAGCACCTGGAAGAAACAGGAATTTATAGTGGAAACAGAAGGACAGTTCCCGAAAAAAGTATGTTTTTCGATGTGGGGCGACAGGATCAATGAAACTGCTCTGCAGCCAGGCAACACGTTGAAGATAGACTTCGATGCAGAAAGCAGGGAATACAACGGGAGGTGGTATACTGACCTGAGGGCGTGGAAGGTGGAGGTTGCGGGAGAAGGAACGGCTTCTACGCCTGATTCATTTTCTAAACCTGGAGAAACATTTGCGTCTTCAGCAGATGAAGATCTTCCGTTTTAAAAAACCGTGCCCCTTCCGGGACACGGTTTACTATTCCTGGTTACACTTCTCTTATGATGTCAACACTTCTGTTTGTCTGATTGCCTGTTCAGATACATACGGCCTCCTGACTTTCACTGGTCCAACATTCCAGGTGATTCTGCCTACTTCCAGTTTTTCATAATACTGCCTCACCGAAACTTCATAGAAGCGGTTCAGACTATCCTTCGGCATCAGTACCATCAGCTTACACTTCGCACGAAGTTTGGCGGGAAGTTCCAGGTTGCGCAATCTTTCGATACCACGATTCTTCAATGGAATTCTTACCCTTTCGCGTTTCTGATCGCGCTGCCAGAATATTTCATTATCAAATAATTTCTGGGCAACCTGTACCGGAGCTTCCAGTATAAACCTCGCACCGCGCGGCAGTTTAGAAACAATATGCACGTCGAATATCCTTGCTTTATCGTGCGCGCCTGTAAGCAGGAATGGCAGTTCTATAAATCCCGGAGGTGGTGCGCCCGCAGGAGGTATGTTGTTCTCTACGTTGAAGTTCCTCCATGTGACATTGTTATTGTTCCTGATGAAGTTTGTAAAATTGTTCCAGTCGTTGAAATCCGCCGCGGCCGGAGCAGGATCTCTTCCATTACCGATCAGGCAAACAAAACAATAATGCCCTGTTGCAGGAATGGCGGCCGAAGGCCAGGTAATGCCGTTGGAAACAACCAGGTTGTCGCCCACCGGAACATTGGGAATTGTAACTGATCCCACCATATTCCAGAGGTCTGGCGTAACAAGCGTTGCAGGAGGCGACCAGAATACCGTTGCATTCACATTCGTAGCATCGGAACCACCACGGTTTCTAGCGCGCACATAAATAAAATTGTCTTGTCCCGCTTCGGCAACATACCCCAGCATATTATTGTTTTCCGTTCCGCTTCCTTCACCAAATGAGCCCTGAGGATCTGCTACTGCGGCAGCGCTCAGGATCACATCGGGACTTGCAGAAATCGCACCCATGTGCAGATCGCCGTCATCGCCGACAAAATCACGAACGTAAACATCCGGCGATACACCAATCACGGTATCAATAATGGTTTGCAGGTTAGGCATCACGCCAATTCTATCCACTGCAGGATTATTGGAAGCCGTACCGTTTGCCGGATCGCTTAATACATCACGAAGCTGATATGGACTGTACCGGTATCCATGGTTACCTTCCATAAGACCCTGAATAACTATCGCCGCGCCCGTAATAATTGGCGAAGCAGAAGACGTACCGCTAAAGAAACCTGTATACTGATTATTCGCAGTGCCTGCTGCATCGGTAGTCAAAGTGTCAACGTTCTCACCCCATGCATAGCAATCAATGCGATTGCCATGATTAGAAAATCCCAATCGCGTGTGCGGTGCTGCGGAACTTGACGCGCCCACCATTATGGCGCCGGATTCTCTGAAATCCGCGCTGGTCCTGTTGAATATCAAACCTAGTCCGGGAATGTTTACAGTGTCAAGGTCATTTCCACCGTTTCCGGCAGCTTCAACCACAACAATGCCTAAAGCGGTGACCAGTTGTATGGCATCGAATTCGGCTTGCAGTACTTCCAATGGTAACCGAACAAAACCAAAAGCGGTTCTCTGTGCTTCGAGCAGCAGTACGTCGCCAGGGGCAAGTACTGTTGCCGCGCTTAAAATAGCTTCAGCGCTATTGAAGGTTGTACTGGTTCGCCATTCAGAAACTACCCGCGCAGTGCAATCCGGCGCAATACCTACACAGCCAACGGTGCTGTCGGCCGCGACCACTTCGCCCAGAACACTTGTTCCATGAGCGAACCAGGCCTGGTTCACTCCGGAAATGAGCGCGATTCCTGCTGGCAGATCTTCATGACCCAGGTTCCAACCTTGCTCAAGGTCAACGAAATTTATTCCGCCACCATGGGCATTATCCATTCGCGCGAAGGCATATCTTGCATTTATGCCATCAGGCGCAGCATCGAGGTAACCCTGATTTGATGAACGCGGATCATCGGTATCATTGATAAAAGGAGGGACTTCAGGACCGTAGTCGACATAAGCGGTTTCAAAAATCCGTTGCGATTGCAACGCGGCTTTTAATTCTTCGGGATCAATACCGGGAGGGCAGTCAATTGAAAAATAGTTCAGGAGGTTTTTTGGCGTATACCTGATATTATTATCCTGTGCCTTAGTCATCAGTTCTTTGATCGTGTCCGGCTTCATAGTTGTAAAATGCCGGTTGATCGAGATGCCGGGAAATCTTTTTTGCAGTTGTGTCCAGGCTTCTTTAAAGCCCGGGTAGGCCAATGTTTTTTCGAGGTGATCGGTATAGCGAAGTTCCATTTGATCAGGGAACTTCACCACCACTTTGGGAATTTTAAATCCCTTTGGTGCATCGGAGATTACATCATCTCTGTCGAATGATTTCTTTTCCATAAAAAAATTTTTGGGTCAAAAAAAGAAGAATTGAGGTGCGCGATTAAACAGAGCCTCGTGAGGGTAAGTTTACAGGGGGATGCGTAAGAGTTACAAAGTTTATAATTAAGAAAAGAAAAAAACAACCGTATTTGTACGTGAGTTTTTAGATTTTATCCACCATTCAGTAAATCCATCAACCGCTGGATAAGAACCTCTTTGATCTGCGTTTTCTCTTCCACAGTTTTGTGTTGTCAACTGCATCACCTATTTGATGACAAGTTGGTTTTGCAACGAATAAATATAAAATCATGACAACAAGTTTTTTAACAACAGTCAAAGGCCGCAGTTCAGGCCGAATGCTGAATCTCTTTGCCTTCTTCCTTCTTTGCAGTCCTTTCGTGGCAACAGCGCAAAATGTTGGAATTGGCACCAATACGCCATTACGCAAGCTTTCAATTGTGGGCTCCTTGATGGTAGATCAGAACAGCAACAACTTTGGGAGCCTCGATTCGGCAGCATTGGTTTTTGGCAATACAGGTAATTCCGGCATATCCAGCAAGAAAATCGGTGTGGATCAGCACAATCTTACATTCTGGACCAATGGTGCGCCATACATGAGCCTGTCACCATCCGGTAACCTGGGTGTTGGCGGCGAGTACGGTTCGTTGTACCGGATTTGGGTGCGCAATGGCAATAGCCGCATGGATGGTGACTTGTATATTTTAAATGACCTCACCACACAGGGAATAGCTTCTATTGGAGGAAGCCCCGATCCATTGTACCGGCTTCGGGTATATAATGGCAATACCAGGTTCGGTGGCGACATGCATGCAACAGGTAATGTAGCTTTTGGAGGAGACGTGGATCCCATTTACAGGCTGCGGGTGATTGGTGGCGACAGCAGGTTTGGTGGCGATATGCATGCCACCGGCAATGTAGCCTTCGGCGGATTGGTGGACAACAATTTCCGCCTTCGAGTTCATAACGGGAGCAGTTATTTTGATGGCCCTGTTCAAATAAATGGAAGCCTGAACTCTAACAGCCTAGGAGTTAGTGGCAACATTTCTTCCCATAATGTTACAGTAACCCAAACGTTGACCATTCAGGGAACCGGCTCCGTTCGCAGCAACGGACCATCGCCGCTCCGCATTGGTTTTGATTCAAAAACCGTTAACGTTTTTATCCCGGCCAATAGCGCAGTAACTGTCACAGCCGACATCACCGATTTTTCAGGAGATAATGACGACGTAAGGGTTCATGTAAACCAGATTGTGTTTGGTGCCGGAAACTCGATGTTAATGGAAAACTTGAATGTCAATGTCACTGGTGTCGATGCTGCTGCAAACACGGTCAATCTTCGATTACGGAATCTGAGCAATGCCAATGCAACAATGTCGGCAACGATTTACCTGACAACCATCGCGAAAAATTAATGGATGTTTACGGAAATGAATTAAACTTATTGTACCAGCTCAAATGATCCCAGCTGACGTTCCTGTCCGTTCACAATAATTGACAGCATTTGTTTACCCGCATAAAACTTACGTGTGGTAATGAGTTTAAAGCTTTGTTTCCTGGTAATGGTTAGTTTCTCTTTAGCGGTTAATTGACGTTCGCTGATCTTAAATACTTTTTTAGAATGAGTTCCATTTTTTCTAAGGTAGAAAATACCGTATTCCAGCCTTGCCACAGAAGCTTTTGAATCGTTATTATGAAGTGTAAAGGAAAATTTCAAATGCTCGCCGATCTTCAATTTATTATTTAAAATATTGAAGTTGGTAACCTTCAGATTTTGTCCGTTGTGAAGACCATAATGTTTAATGATAGAAGGGTGTGCTTGTTTTAGCAGCGTACGGCACGCGTGTTTAATGAGCGCATCCGTTTCTTTGCTGATCCCTTTCCATCTTTTGGCAATTTTTATTACAATATCAGGATGGTCTTTGGCGATATCATTGAGATTATTAGCAACACTGCGGCGCACCCATTCCGAAGGATCATTCTTTAAGTTTTCAAGAATAGGCAAGACCAGAGCAGGATCTGCTTTCAGAAATGGAACCGCCATTGCCCAAGGGAGCCTTGGTCTGGAACCTTCGCTTGCCAGTCGCCGCACTTTGTGGTTTTCGTGAAGCGACCACTGGTACATCTGGCTCATCATCTTCCCGCCATATTTAATGATGAATGGACGAACAGCAAATTCGCAGCTTGTGAATTGGGTAATATATTCAATGGACTTTACCGATGTATCAAAATGATCTATTCCATAAGTTTCGATATAATCCGGGAAAAACATAAACTCAAGGCTGGATTCGGTAAACCTGTTCCGGATCAGTCGTTCTATGATCAGGTTTATCATTCCACTGGCTTCATCGAACTGCTTTGGCAAAAACGTGTGTAACACCCGGGAGGTATGCTTCATTCTTTCTTTCAGCTCCCTGTTTTGCCATTCTTTGTCAAAAATCAGTTTCTTAAATTTCTTTTTATCAAATGACGGGACTACGTCCGCCAGAACTTCAGAGAACTTATCGTAGAATGCAGGGGAATAAATATCTTTTAATTGACTGGCCATGTAAAATTGGTAGTTTTTATCTATTGTTTCGTCAGCACGGTAGAACCCGAACTCTGTCGCAAGGCTTTGTAGTCTTTGGACATTGGCGCAAAAATACTTTCATTAATGGTACCACGCATTAAAAGTGAACCGCTGTTTCGAAGAACAATACCCGGAAGTATGTGTAGTAAGTGTTTGGCGGCATGCATATGGCAGACTGAACCGGATCCTTCGTGAAACTTATGGTAGTGATGCAACACGGCATCACTGATTTAAAAATTTGCTTATTAAACAGGCAATATTATCTTTGTTACTAAGATAATTAGAAAATAAGATATAATTTATGGAAAACGAACTGGTCAAACAGGTAAGAAAACAGAGTCAGCAGCATGCATTTACTTCCATCCAGATGCACGAAGCCATTGGCCGAAAGGCAGGACTGTCAGGAACTGATCATAAATATTTAGGATTTCTGATGGAGAAAGGTCAAATGACCGCAGGAGAGCTTGCGAATTTATCAGGACTGACTACAGGCGCAGTAACGGGCCTGATAGACAGGTTTGAAAAGAAAAAACTGGTGAAGAGGCGATTTGCTGAGGACGACAGAAGAAAAGTTCTCATTGAACCGATCACAAAAAACATAATGGATCTTTTAGCTCCGCTTTACAAAGATTACCGGAGTAAAACAGTAAAGCTGCTTGCTTCCTTTTCAGACAAGGAAATAAAGATCATCGAAACCTACTTTATTAAATCAATTGAGATAATGAATGAAACCACAACCAGGCTCAATAAGAAATGATTATAGAAAGGAAAATATTACCTCCGAAAACAGACCTGCCTATATCCTCGACCTAAAAGCAATCGATAGAACAAACCTTGCAATTGCTGGGGGTAAAGGTGCTAACCTGGGAGAACTATCCAGGATGGAAGGCGTACAGGTGCCCGATGGCTTCTGCGTAACTACTGAAGCGTTTAAGCGTATTACCGGGCAAAGCGAAGCATTTCATTCACTGCTTGACCAGTTGGCCATTCTAACAGCAGATAACAGAAAAAGTATCAGCGAAACCAGTTCAAAAATCAGGAAGGTAATTGAAGATATAGCAATACCAAACGAGATCTCGAGCGAGATTGCGATGCATCTAAAACAACCTGGAGAATATAACGCTTTTGCAATTCGTTCCAGTGCAACAGCAGAAGATCTGCCGACGGCTTCCTTTGCGGGACAGCAGGACACGTACCTGAACATCATCGGTCAAACCGCAATCCTGAAACATATCAGTAAATGCTGGGCGTCGCTGTTTACTGAAAGGGCCATAGTCTATCGCATTCAAAATGGCTTCGATCATCGCAGGGTGCAACTGGCTGTGGTTATTCAGAAGATGGTGTTCCCGCAGGTTTCAGGAGTTATGTTTACCGCCGATCCTGTCACTTCGAACAGGAAAGTGGTATCCATTGATGCCAGTTTCGGGCTTGGCGAAGCCCTGGTGTCGGGTCTGGTGAACGCTGATATTTATAAAGTGCTTGATGGAATGATCACCGATAAAAAAGTATCCCATAAAAAACTGGCTATTTAAGCTTCAAAAAATGGCGGTACAGAAGAACAGAAAATTGAACGGACAAAGCAGCACAATCAGGCGCTAACTAATGAGCAGATCCTGAAGCTTGAGCGCATTGGCAGGAAGATCGAAGAACATTTCGGTAGTCCGCAGGACATTGAATGGTGTTTGGCAGATGATACATTTTATATAGTGCAGGCAAGGCCCATCACGGCTTTATTTCCTGTACCTGCGGCTGATGACGACGAAAATCACGTTTATGTATCCGTAGGCCATCAACAAATGATGACCGATGCCATCAAACCATTGGGATTATCAATTTTCCTGATGGTAACCCCTGCGCCTATGCGCACAGCGGCGGGAAGGCTGTTTGTTGATGTTACAAAAATGCTGGCTTCACCGGTTCAGCGGAAAGTGGTATTGACTAATCTTGGGCATTCTGATCCGCTCATAAAAGACGCGCTTTTGAACATACTGGAGCGCGACGGTTTC
>DASWTK010000313.1:0-21685 GCA_036402175.1 Chitinophagaceae bacterium
ATCGTGGTTTCCGATACAGTGATAGACCGGCAACGCATTCGTTCTTCCGAGGATATTTTTGAAAAGAGTGAATTGCTGTTGTGTATTCTGTTTGTTTGCCGCAAGGGCATCCATGATGGCGTCACCTCCGTTGATAATGAAATCGGGCTTTTGTTTGAGCGCCTGCACATGGTAGAATGCTTTTTCCATTCCCTGTTCGGGTATGTCGCCCGGCTTTACATGAATATCGGTGAGGTGTGCAAACCGGATAGGCTTTTTAGCGCTCAATTCATCAATTGAAAATGGCAGAGCGGCGGCACCCGTAATAGCACCTATATTTTGCAGAAACGATCGGCGTAGCATGATTCAGATTTATACGTTAACGAGTTATGAGGCAATTTTGCAAACAAGTTAATAATATCTAACTTAAGGGCATCAAAACTGACTTCTGAAAAAGTTAACCGCCATAGGTTTAATGGGATTGTTGTTCTTCAACTGGTTTGGCTACAAACTCGTTTTGGGTCATCTGGAGGCGGTGGCATACATCCAATTAGAAGAAAAGATCGATACCCGGGATTATGATGAGGCAGCGCTGATGGAAATCAGGGTGCCGTTAAACATTCCATATCAAACTGCCTATAGCGACTTCGAGCGGCACTACGGAGAAATTGAAGTCAACGGAAAGCATTATTCATATGTAAAAAGGAAAATCGAGAACGGTGTGCTGATCCTTAAATGCCTTCCGAACCACGCCAAGCAAATGATTACAAATGCCGGGAATGACCTTTTCAGGGTAATGAATAACATTGACCAGGATAATGGTGGAAATAATCCATCTCCATTCAGTAAAATAATAAAATCGCTGAAAGCCGAATATGATCCAAATCCAACTGAGGTCATGTTTGCCGCATCCATAAATTTTTTACATGTCTACGCTTTAATTCAGAATACCGCGACAAATAACGGATATACAAAAGTTACGGAACAGCCTCCGGATCTGATCCCTTTCATTTAATACCAACGCTGTTCAGCAATTCCTTTGCCTGAACAATTATCATTTTTATTGTAAACAAGGGCATTTACCCAAACAACAAGTATGCTTAAATATTTAATGGCGTCAAGGCTGTGGATCGTTTTATTTTTTGCAGGAACCTTTCCGGGAGCCGCATTCGCACAAACCGAAATGGACGCTATCATGATGAACAAAACGCAATTCTGCAATGGTTTCATGTATGGTTATTCATCCTGGGAGAATTACTGGGAAGGAACCTTTAAACGCGATAATGAAAACCTGGGCAGGGTATCCACACAATCGCTGATGTACATGGCCAATTACGGCATCACCGACAATCTTAACATCATGGCCGGCGCTCCTTATATATGGACAAAGGCTTCTGCCGGAACTATGGCAGGTATGAAGGGTGTGCAGGATATTTCTGTTTTCATTAAATGGAAGGCGATCACGAAGACGTTCGGTAAAAACAGGGTTTCAGCTTTTGCGATTGGCGGTTTATCTACTCCGTTATCAGATTATGTGATTGATTTTTTACCAATGTCGGTCGGACTTGGATCAACTAACCTGATCGCGAGGGGCATGTTAGATTACCAGCGCGGACGGTTTACAATTACCGGATCGGCGGCTTACGTCAGGCGTAGCAATATTGAACTCGACAGGGATTCATATTACGATACAGAATTGCGGCTGACCAATGAAGTTAGAATGCCTGATGCTGCACACTATCAGTTAAGGACAGGTTACCGGGGAAAATACCTGATCGCGGAAGCAATTCTCACCAATTGGACCACATTGGGCGGGTTCGATATCACTAAGAATAATATGCCTTTCCCAAGCAACCGGATGAATGCAACCATGGCAGGCGCCAATATAAAATATACATTGAAAAAATTACCCCAGCTGTCATTGATTGCCGGCGGTAATTACACTGTTGCGGGACGGAATATGGGTCAGGCAATCGCATTTAATGCCGGAGCATTTTATGCTTTTTATTTTGGAAAGAGTAAACAAAGCAATTAAAAAAAAGTCATGAAAAAGATATTCATAAAAATACCTGTCGTCATTTTAGGGATTGTTGCATTTGTGTATTCCTGTTCAAAGGATATTAATGAGCGAACCGATAATGCGCCAGCGCTGAACCCTGCAAAAACTGATATAAACGCGGGAACGTGGAAAACAATTCTTCTGGCTGATCCAACAGAATTCCCGGTTGGCGCTCCTTCGGCAACTACAACACCTGATTATATCGCTCAGCTAAATGAAATCAGGAGCTTTCAGCAGGATCTTTCACAGGATGAAAAAAGGGCTGTGAAATACTGGAGTGCGGGCGCTGTGCTGAGGTGGAATGAGATCATGCGGGAACTTGTTGCAAAACATAACCTGCCGCCTTATCAGAATGCCGATGGAACCTATCCTGTTCCAAACGCCAATAACCCATTGGCATACCCGCAGTTTCCTTTTGCCAACCCGCCTTATGCGGCAAGGGCTTATGCTTATGTGAGCGCAGCCCAGTACGACGCACTGGTTGCGGCCTGGCATTATAAAAAATTATACAATCGCAGTGCGCCCTACAATGTGGATGCAACTATCAATGTAATGATCCCACGTTCAGATCTGCCATCTTATCCCTCAGAAGACGCAGTCATTGCCGGCGTTACTACAGAGCTGATGAAGCTCTTATTTCCCGGTGACCAGGATTTTATTCAGCTGAAAGCCGAGGAACACAAACGCGCACGCATAATCGCGGGAGCCAACGTTCGCAGCGATCTTGAAGCAGGAGAAGCCTTAGGCAAGGCGGTTGCGCAAAAATTTGTGGCAAGGGCCCGGACAGACCGCGCAGGAACCGCAGGTGGTTCTGCGGCGATCTGGTCACAAATGGAACAGGACTGTATCGCAAGGGGAGAAGCACCCTGGAAAAGCATGGATTCACCAGCGCGTCCGCCAATGCTGCCATTGTTTGGAAAGGTCAGAACGTTCCTTTTTGATTCACTTACCATGGTAACACAGATAAGGCCTGTGGCTCCGCCTTCAACGTCGTCACAGAAATTTATTGATGAAACAAAGGAAGTCCTTTATTATAGCCAGAATCCGACACGTGAAAGAATCCGGATTGTACACGCCTGGGCCGATGGTGTGGCAACTTCCACGCCTCCGGGTCACTGGAATTCAATTGCAGCAGATGATTTCATAAAGCAAAATTTCAGTGAGGTCAGATGGGCAAGAAACATGGCTTTGCTGAACATGTCGCTGATGGATGCGGCGGTAGTCTGCTGGGACGCGAAGTTTACTTATTTCAATCCGCGTCCTTCCCAGGTTGATCCTAATATCAAAACACTTACGGGTCTTCCTAACTTTCCTTCATATATCTCCGGGCATTCCACTTTCAGTGGTGCGGCGGCAACGATACTCGGACACATAATTCCCGCACGCGCCAATGATTATAATGAAATGGCCAACGAAGCATCTTTGTCGCGGCTGTATGGTGCCATTCATTACCGGAGCGACTGTGAAATTGGATTGGCATGCGGGAAAAAGATCGGAGGGTTTGCGATTAACCGGGCAAAAACCGACGGAGCTGAATAAGCTATCATTTTTTCAGCAATGCATTGTTTACGATCTTTTCAAGTATTTCTTCTTTCTGATACTTGCTGATCGGAACCTGGTACTGCTGGATATTGATCACATTGCCTTCGATTGAATTGATCTTGTCAATAGCTACAATATAGGATTTGTGCGGTTGGATAAAGCGTTGCAGGGGTAATTTCTCCTGCATCGCTTTTAAGGTGGAATGTGTAATGATCTTTTTTGAAGTAGTATAGATGCCTATGTAATTTTCCATTGCTTCAATGAACAGTATGTCATCAAAGCGTATTTTTTCCAGCTTGCTGTTTTCTTTCACAAATAAATGGTCTGGCTGCTGGTTGCCTGCTTCGCTCATTTTAAAATGATCATATGCCTTATTGGCCGCTTTCAGGAATCTTTCAAATGAAATTGGTTTGAGGAGATAGTCGAGCACTTCAAGCTCAAATCCCTGCAAAGCATATTGGTCGTACGCAGTTGTGAAGATCACCCGTGGCGGCGCAGATAAATTCCGGAGCCAGTCAATTCCCGTCATGTAAGGCATTTCGATATCAAGAAAGACCAGGTCGGCCGGCTGATCTTTTAACACGGTGTTCAGTTCAACCGCGTTTTCGCATACGGCAACAAGCTCCATAAAATCGATTCTTTCAATGTAACCTTGCAGACCTTTCCGGGCCATTGGTTCATCATCCGTAATAATGCAGCGGATCTTCACAATCTTAATTTTAATGTTGCTGTAAATGTATCATCTGTCCTCAGAATGTTTAATTCATGTTTTTCGGGGTACAATAACTCAAGCCTCCGCTTCAGATTTTGTAGTCCGATCCCACCATTCTTCCCCGGTATCGCCATTTTGGGTATTGAATTCCGGACCTCAAAGTTAATTTCGTCTTTGTTGCCCGATGCGTTGATGCTTATGAAAT
Organism: Chitinophagaceae bacterium; assembly: GCA_036402175.1. Lineage (GTDB taxonomy): Bacteria > Bacteroidota > Bacteroidia > Chitinophagales > Chitinophagaceae > DASPKM01. The sequence continues at coordinate 4,498 of DASWTK010000313.1, forward strand.
CTCCACCCGCAAACTTGAAAGCGTTTTCAATCAATGGCAAAAGCAGGAGCGGGTAAACCTGCTGTGTGTTCAGGCTGCTGCTCACATTTATTTCCAGTTTCAGCTTTTCCGGACTTCTTACTTTCTGCAATGCGATAAAATTATCGAGATGTTCTAACTCCTGGCTTATGGGCACTGTTTGCTGCTGATCGTATAGCTGATAACGCAGCAGGTCAGAAAACTTTTCTACACTGCGTTTTGCCGCACCCACGTCATCATCCATCTGGAAATAAATTGTGTTCAGTGCATTGAACAGGAAATGGGGATGGTATTGCGCCTTAAGAAATTTCAATTCCGTATCAAGCTTATCGTTCTTTAGTTTCTCCAGTTGCACCTGCTGCTCATAATACGCTTTCAGTGATGTGTTACCACGTATGATGGCATAGTACAGCAGCAGGTACAGCATCGGAATGAGGTTGATGTTCACGATATCATACAATTGCAGCCCATCATCTGTCAATGCTGCCATAGGTGTAGCGGTAATATTCAGTATGATCATGCAGAAGAAGTATACCGTCACAAACTCCCGCAGGATCATTTTACCTGTTATCATCGTTCCATGTCTTCTGCTGAACCTTTTTATAAAATAGTTGAGAATGTATGAAAATACATAGCTGATAAGAATGGTAGTTCCGATTTCAATGGCATTGATGCTCCAGTGTCGTTTCCAGAACTGGGTGTCGGAAATAATATCATTTACAAGACGCAGACTTGTATAGATCAGCAATCCGAAAAGCAGCGGAAATATATATTTTAAGAAGTTGCGCATGCTGAGGTTAAGATACGGTCTTTTAATTGTTGACTGGAAGTTACAGTTTGGACGACTATATCCTTCTTTGTTTTCCCCTTCAACCCGAATAAAAATCTCATAACCGCGTATGGTTTTATCAGCAAATGATAGATCGCGACTGACAACACAAAAGAGACTATCGAGAGAAACAGGTATTTGCTGAAAACATCATCATTGGCCTGAACCACATAGTAAGCCAGTATCACGATCACGGTCTGGTGCAGGATATAAAAAGGATAGACGGCTTCTGTCGCGTATCCTGAAAATTTTGTCTTTCTGTTGAGATATTTTTTTCCATAACCTGTTAACGCCATCACCCAAAACCATGCTACTGCGGGGTACAAAGCAAGGTACGCATAAGTAAAAGGCTCCAGCCTCCAGTTCGCATTACTTCCACTCCACGGTTCAAGATCGTTCCACCGGAAATAGTTCATAGTGATGAACAATACCATTCCGGTCAGCAGAGAAAAGCGCCTGTTGCGTTCAAGGCTGTCCATTAAAGCAGGCCTGAGAATACAGATAAAACCAATAAACAGGAAAAGAAACCAGTAAGGAAGGTATGCCCAGTCGTGAACCAGGTCATTGGTTTGCGGAAACTTAAGCACCAGTGAGGTGTAAGCGATCACACCAGGAAGAATAAGCAGGTAGATCCTTTTGCCCTTTCCAAGCCAATCCAGCCTGGGAATAAAAGCTTTTCCTTTTGCGGTTGTCACCCATCTGAACAGCGGAGCCGCAATGAGGTTGAAAACAAACAGGTAGGCAATGAACCAAAGGTGATGCCAGCTGGTATTCCCCTTTGGATATGGCTCTCCCGAAAAAATGGAAGGGTAGAAGTCAAGGAAAGTCCCTTTGAAGCCTTGAGTAATCCGTTCCATATAGATCTGGGGTGGCACGATCACAAGCATCCCGAAAAGTAAGGGGATGAACAGTCTCCTGAAACGTAGCCCGATAAATGAACCAGCTGTCCTTTTCTGGATCATGAACCATGTAACGGCTCCAGAGATAAAGAAAAGCAGCGGCATTCTGAAACGGCTCAGCCAGAAGTTGAATTCAAGCAGCGTATCGCTTGTTTCCTTGTTTTTGATGTGCCACCATTCTTCGGTAGCAAAGGGCATGGCCGCGTGAAAAAGCAGAACGCCGATGATTGCGAATATGCGTAGCCAGTCGAGATAATCCTGCCGTATAGTTGGTTGCATAAGAATTTTTGTCAAACTTACCCGGCTGGAGGGTCGATTGGAAATTTAGTTGACGTGCGGCCCTGTAGCGGTGACGTATAGGCAGGACCCCAAACCTTTTAGGTTTTATGCATGGTCTCCCATATTTTTGCCCCTCAAAATTCATACTGAATGGCAAGACAGATAGCTTTCCGGGAGGCGTTGAGAGAGGCCATGAGCGAGGAAATGCGCCGCGACGACCGCGTTTTCCTGATGGGAGAAGAAGTTGCTGAATACAATGGCGCTTATAAGGTAAGCCAGGGCATGCTGGATGAATTCGGCCCAAAGAGAGTTATTGACACCCCGATCTCTGAACTTGGCTTTACCGCTATTGGCGTTGGTGCTGCCCAGAACGGACTCAGGCCCATTGTTGAGTTCATGACCTGGAACTTTGCGGTTCTCGCGCTGGATCAGATATTAAATACCGCCTCCAAGATGCTGGCGATGAGTGGTGGCCAGGTTAGCTGCCCTATCGTTTTCCGCGGGCCAAATGGCTCGGCCGGACAGTTGGGAGCGCAGCACTCTACCGCGTTTGAAAGTTATTACGCAAATATTCCGGGAGTTAAGGTGGTATCGGTTTCCAATCCCTACGACGCTAAAGGCCTGCTGAAGGCAGCCATTCGCGATGAAGACCCAGTTATATTTATGGAAAGTGAGGTGATGTATGGTGAAAAGGGCGACGTGCCTGCAGAGGAATACATTATTCCGATTGGAAAGGCTGATGTAAAAAAACAGGGAACCGATGTGACCATTGTTTCGTACAATAAAATGATGAAAGTTGCACTAGGTGCCGCAGCCGAACTGGAAAAGGAAGGTGTGAACGCGGAAGTGATAGACCTTAGAACGATCAGACCGCTGGATTGGATGACCATCCTCGATTCGGTAAAGAAAACGAACAGGCTTGTGATAGTTGAAGAGCAATGGCCAATGTGTTCCGTTTCGTCAGAGATTGCCTACCGCATACAGAAAGAAGGATTCGATTACCTGGATGCTCCGGTAAGGCGAATTACCGCCGCAGATGCTCCGCTGCACTACGCTCCAAACCTTGTAGCGGGAGCGCTTCCCGATGTTCCAAAGACTGTAAAACTGGTGAAGGAAGTAATGTACATGAAGAAATAAATGCTGAGATCATACAAAATATAAAAGCCCCGGATTGGGGCTTTTATATTTCATTTCACATATGCAAAATTCGCTTAGAACAAACGCATAGCTGTGTTCAGCACCTGCACAAACATGTAAACACATGTCATCAGAAATACACCCAGGAACGCCAGCTTCATCATGATCTTACTCGACACTTTAGGAGTAAACAGAACTTCTGCTTTCATAGGGGAACTTTTAAATTGGATAATAGAATTTCAAAGGATTTACACATCTAAAGTACTATCCCGCAATTGCATTGTCAAGGTTACAGCCCCTTTGTATTCATGTTATAAGGGTTTGCCCTTATTTCACCACCTGCGCAACTGTGAAGGCTGAAAAGTCCATTCTGGAGTGATGACAAGCTGATTCTCAGTTGCTTTATACCATGGATTCCTGTTTTGGTCCTTCGGATTCTTCAATAAATGTATATCCTGAGCCGGCATGTAACCCTGTGCGAGCAGGAAGATCTTTTCACCCCGGTTGTTTTGAGCCACATCCATCACTATTACTGCATGACCAGGAAACCCTCCTTTAATGAACACATCTCCGGCCATTATTTCTTTGATATTCCTTACAGGCCTTAATTGCTTTTCAAGGGAGGCTGTGCCGCACCATCCAAAAACTTTCCGCAGGTACCGGTCAAATGCAGCACGATCTTTCCCATTTTGGTAATAGTAGGCTTTATTGGCGTTGTCTTTAAAAACGATCTCAGCCCACTTTTCATTGGCATAAAGGTATTCCGCTCTCAATCGCATCACAGCATCCGCGCATTGCTGCAGATCTTCATTTCCGGTAGAAATATCAATTACGGCATACTGCGCATCCTGATTTCGCTTAGGCAGACCGTTATAAAGGAAAACAGTTTTATCTGGTTTAAGACGTCGTTCTTTCAGCCAGGCAGCAAATGAATTATTTAAAGATGGAATTCTTTCAAAGCCATCGGGAAGTTTGATATCACTGATAAGTGCGGCTGCAGTTGGAGTATTCGTTGATGAACACGTTGGAACAACAGGCTGAAACAGCCATAAATATGGCAAAATTATTGCCGGAGCCCAGAGCAAGTTCATTATTCCTTATTTTTGAAATTCTGATTCAGTGGGAAGTTCTTTCCATATTCCTGTACTGTTATTATTAATCAAAAAATCCTTTCAAGGTCAGAGAAAGGAGTGAGGAGCAATTATGTCAAACATCCTGATAATAGACGATGAGAAAGCGATCCGCAAAACTTTGAGTGAAATATTATCTTATGAAGGATACAAGATTGATGAAGCGGGAGATGGAGAAGAGGGCTTGAGAAAACTAAAAGAAAAAGAATTTGATGTAGTGCTTTGTGATATTAAGATGCCCAAAGTAGATGGAATCGAATTCCTCGAAAAATCAAGGGACATCAATTCAGACACTCCCATCATAATGATCTCCGGTCACGGCACAATTGAAACAGCGGTAGAAGCTGTTAAAAAAGGCGCGTACGATTACATAAGCAAACCTCCGGATCTGAACCGTCTTCTGATAACCATTCGCAATGCAATGGACAAGAACCAGCTTGTAGCCGAAGCGAAGGTCCTTAAAAGAAGGGTTAGCAAGGTTCAGGAAATGATCGGGGAATCAGAACCCATCCGCCGGATCAAGGAAACCATTGAAAAGGTTGCACCTACAGAAGCGCGCATACTGATCACCGGTGAAAACGGTGTGGGTAAGGAACTGGTTGCAAGATGGGTTCATGAAAAAAGTCCCCGTGCAGCCGGACCACTGGTTGAAGTTAACTGCGCCGCCATACCAAGTGAACTGATAGAAAGCGAATTGTTTGGTCATGAGAAAGGTTCATTTACTTCCGCAATCAAACAGCGGATCGGAAAGTTTGAGCAGGCAAATGGCGGTACGCTCTTCCTTGACGAGATCGGCGATATGAGCGCCAACGCGCAATCCAAAGTGCTGCGGGCATTACAGGAGGGAAAGATCACACGGGTTGGAGGCGACAAGGATATCAGCGTGGATGTTCGCGTGATCGCGGCAACGAATAAGGACCTGCTGAGGGAAGTTGACGAAAAAAATTTCCGCCTCGACCTTTATCACCGCCTCAGTGTGATAATCATACACGTCCCTTCTCTGAATGAACGCAAGGATGATATTCCGCTTCTGGTGGACAAATTCCTTGCCGATGTGTGCGCGGACTACGGGATCGCAAAAAAGGCAATTGACAAAGATGCAATTGAAGGATTGAAGCAGCATAACTGGAGTGGTAATATCAGGGAGCTACGCAATGTTGTAGAGCGATTGATAATATTGTCAGGCAAATCCATTACCGCCTCTGATGTGGAGACATATGTGTTGCCAAAAAAGTAAGCCATTCCATCCTGAGTACAATTTATCAACCGATAGATTCACGACTGCCTCATGAGACAATTCCTGAAGCAATTTCTGCCGCCCATTGCAAAGCGTATTCTCAAGTATGATTTCCGTTATGGCTGGCATGGAGATTACAAAAGCTGGCAGGAAGCATTGCAGCATACCACCGGTTACGACACTAAAGCTATTCTTGAAAGAGTAAGAGCTTCTGCTCTGAAAGTGAAAAATGGCGAAGTTGAATTTGAGCGGGATGCCATTACCTACGATAAGGCGCCGGTCTATTATACCGTACTTTCCGCTTTGTTATACGCGGCTTTGCAAAATAATAACAGGCTGAATGTGCTGGACTACGGGGGCTCGCTCGGTACGCTTTATTATCAGCACCGGAAATTCCTTAAAAGTATCAGCGAACTTCACTGGAGCATTGTTGAGCAGGAGCAATTTGTAGAAGCCGGACAGAAAGACTTCCAGGACGATCAACTGCATTTCTTCTACACCGCCGAAGAAGCCATAAATAAATACAGGCCGGATATTTTATTATTTGAATCATCCCTTCAGTATATCCCCGATCCTTATGCGATTCTGAAAAAGATGATGTCGTACAGGATCCCATTTCTTTTTGTAGATCGTTTGGCGTTTTCAACGGGAGAAAATGACCGGTTGACCATTCAGAAAGTGCCACCTGCTTTTTACGACGCATCATACCCTTGCTGGTTTCCTTCCAAAAGTAAATTTTTGAAATTGGTGACCGAACAATACGAACTGATCGGCGAATTTGAAAGTGGCTTCACCCTGCAACTGGGATTACAGGAATTGAAGTATGAAGGAATGTGGTTCAGAATAAAAAGCTGATTTAAGTTGTGACCCTGGAAATTTTGAAATAATTCTCCTCAGGAAAAACAATTATTGGCAATAAGATGAAAACCTTCTGATGTTTATGATTGTCAGCAGCCCGACATTCTGATTCGTGCCCTCTTTTTAGCTTTGAAAAAAATAAGTATGAAAAGAGTTTTGTTTTTACTGATGATGTACTGGACGATGCCAGCGATGGCTCAGAAATCGGAGATCTTCGTTAAGAATGGCGCTGCAATCCGCGGTTATGATCCCGTGGCTTATTTTACCGCAGGAAAACCGGTGAAGGGGGATTCGAAATTTACATTTTCCTGGAAAGGCGCTAACTGGCAGTTTTCCAGCAGCCGCAACCTTGAATTATTCAAGGCGAATCCTGAAAAATATGCGCCGCAATACGGAGGCTATTGTGCGTATGGTATGGCAAATGGCTATAAGGCACCTACCGAACCAGATGCCTGGTCTGTGGTCAACGGCAAACTTTTCCTCAATTACGATGAAGATGTTCAGAAAACCTGGAACAAGGATCGTCCGGGTTATATCAAAAAGGCCGACGCGAACTGGCCTGTCCAGAAGAATAAAGGCTGAACCTGAGTTCGTCTGATTATTTTCTCTTCTGGCTGAACAGCCAGGGAAGCAGGCCGGGCTCTGCAAATGTATTGGTCCAGCTATCGTGCTTTACTTTCGGATATTCGGAGTATTTCAGTTTAGCGCCTGCTTCTTTTAACGCTTTTACCATCTTGCGTGAATCGTTCACGTCAACTACCTGATCGGCTTCACCATGAAAAACCCAGATAGGAAAGTTTTTGCCGTAGTCGGCTGCACGGTTAACGTTTCCACCGCCACAGATCGGGAATGCAGCAGCAAAAAAGCGGGGCTTACGCCATAATAATTCAAAGGTACCCATGCCTCCCATAGAAAGACCTCCCACATAAATCCGCCTGGAATCTACAGATCCGCTTGCCGCCAGCACGTCTATCAATTGAGAAACCATGTCAAGGCTTTTATTCGGGGGACCATCGGCCGGATATTCTATCTGATGCGGAGTACTGTCGGTCATTTCTTTTACAAGCTTCATCCTGGCCCAATAATCAGTATAAGGACATTGCGGGAAGATCACGATCGCTGGAAAACGTTTCCGGTTTGCTGAATCAGCAAACAGCGATGCGCCATGGATCAGTTGCGATTCATTATTAGTGCCCCTTTCACCAGCGCCATGCAGAAACAGCACCAGCGGGTATTTCTTTTTCGGATTATGATTTAGCGGGTATAGCACTCTGTAAGGAAGCGTATCCGCACCGCGGACAAACAATTTTTTAATATAGGGGGAATTATCCTGCGCAAATGATGCGGCAATAGTGAGTGTCAGCAGCAGGGTAAGAAATGTTTTCATATGGGGAAGATAAAAAATAATCAGCCAATCAGCTTCAGAAGGGTTGCCCCTCAATTCACCAACTAAATTGATCGAATGGAATGTAAGAATGAAACGATGTGACGAAAACAACTTTCCGTCACATCGTTTCAACGATTTAAGTCTCCGGCAGGTTTACTCATCTCCAAGGATGACAACCAGCGCGTATATGACGCCAGGAAGCCAGAACAATAAAGTAAGCAGCACGCTGATCCAGAATTTGGTGTTCACTTCACCCTGATGCAGGTAAACTGCCAGTGGTGGCAATAAGATAGCGAGGATCACCAGCAGCACTGTATTGTCTGATGGGGCTTTTCCTGCACGCTTTTCGGCCTTGAACTCCTTAACAGCTTTCTTGGCTTCCTTAACGCGCATTTTGCGTTCTTTCTTTGAAAGGCTTTTGAACTCTTTAACTGCGGCCTTTACTGCGGCAGGTTCTGGTTCAGTAGCAGGAGTGGAAACCGGAACTGTTACAGCGCTTGATGTAGCGGGAGCAGAAACCAGGCTGAGGGTAAAAAGTACGACCATCAGTTGGGTAAACATTTTTTTCATTCGATTAAATTGTGGGATGAAGAAATTTAAAGTGGTTTGAATTGATTTACATGCAATCCGGATGCCATAAGCTATCAGAGCCTGCAAGGTCGTTAAAAAATTATTATCTTGCTTTCTAAACCCCACGAAACCCTAATTATGAATCGTTTATTATTGATGCTGGCAGTTGTAACTGTAATGGTAAGCTGCCAGAAAGAAATCAGTTTTGATAACCCATCCGGCGGTGGTGGCACAGGCGGCGGCGCTACGCCGGACACTTATCAGCCTGTTTCGAAAGATAGCTATTGGAAATATAAAGACAGCGCATTTACCGGTTTAATCACAACATTGACCGCCACAGGTCAGCAGAAAACGATCGGTTCAAAAAATTACCAGGTCATCAAATCAGAAACTACCGGCCAACCTGCGGCCGAAGCCTATTTTTATGTAGCTAAACCTCTTTATGGCCTTCGGCAGGACGTTAATAACGGAGTTGCCACTACAATTGAATTTGTTTATCTGAACGACACCGCATCCATAGGATATACCTGGACGGATAATATGCCTCCTGTAAATGGTTTGAATGCCCGTTTTAACGGTGAGATCATCGAGCGGAATATTTCAAAAACCGTAGCAGGCAAGAATTATACAAATGTGATTCATACAAGGCTGAAGCTGGAATATGAGTTCCCCATCCTTGGTTGGACGCAGTTCGCAACGTATGAATATTATATTTCAAAAGGAGTGGGAATAATCCGCATCGAATCGGACCTTTCTGCATTTGGGCAGACAACAGTGAGAACCGTTGCCGACCTGATAGATTATTCAATAAAATAAGTTTCATGTAATGATAAGGTTCAGCTCACAGGCTGACACCTTATCATTATTGTTTTATTTCATTTCTGCTGGCACAACCTCAAGCACAACCTTTCTTCCTTCGCGCAAAACTTCAAGCCGGCTTTTAAGTCCGATCGTCTTTTCATTTAATAACCTGTGCAGGTCATCCACACTCGCAACAGGCTGGTCGTTAAATCCTACGATGATATCACCCGTCAGGATGTTGTGATTGTAAGCCGGGGAATCGGGTACTATCTCAAATATGTAAACGCCGGTTTTTGAAGTCAGTTTATTTACAGCGATCATCCGATCGGTTAAATTCACCAGTTGACCCGCCAGACCCAATTGCGCGCGCTTGACCCTGCCTTCAATGATGAGTTTGCCTGCCACATAGGCCGCGAGATTTGAAGAAACCGCAAAACAAAGTCCCTGGGCAGATGGAATGGTAGCCGTATTTACGCCGATAACAAAGCCTGATGAATTTATTAACGGTCCGCCTGAATTGCCAGGATTTAAAGAAGCATCTGTCTGTATGACATCATCTATCAGCCTTCCATTGTTCGCGCGCAATGTTCTTCCCAGAGCACTCACTACTCCGGCAGTAACAGTATGTTGCAGTCCAAGCGGATTCCCGATTGCAATTGCGATCTGTCCTGCCTGCAATGCATCTGAATCGGCAAACAAAAGGGACCTGAGATTGGAGTCATAAATTTTAAGTACCGCGATATCAGTTGATGGATCCCGGCCTTTAAGCTCTGCATTGGCAATTCTTCCATCGGATAAGCTGACCTGGATGTTTTCCGCGTTTTCAATGACATGGTTATTCGTCACAATAAATCCATCAGACGAAATGATAAACCCGGAACCCGACGCGGGCATGAGCTTTAATTCCTTTGTACGTGGATCACGGGATTTTTTCTGAACCTGAATGTGTACCACAGATGGCGCTACTGTACTTACCACGCCTGTAATTGTTCGGGAATATGCATCCAGCAGCACACTATCAGGAGAATGTTGAATGAAACTGGTTTGGTATTGCATGGATATTGACGAACAAATGTTTTACCAGAACCATTTTACTGACAGTGTGTCGGAAGATTGCCTTGCTGCAATTCATCCAGTCTCTTTTTTATGATCTGTCTGTCGGTCTGGTTTTTGGCCATTTCAAATGCTTTTTCAAAATTGAATGAAGCCCTGTCATTGTTTATGTCACAATAAAGCTCGCCCAGTAAGATAAAATAGTAATGGTTATTGTTTAACTGCAGTTTTTCAGCTTCATTAATGGCAACTTGTTTTCCATATACTTTAGAAAGCGCATAGGTACGGTTGAGCGCCGCCACCGGTGAATATTCCAACCTCAGCAGCTGGTTATAAAGTTGTAAAATGTTTTCCCATTTTTCGCTGTTATCGGTTTTGATCGTATGCCAGTAAGCAATCCCTGCTTCTAAATGGTATTTCGAAAACTGATCACCCTGCGATGCCTGCTTAAGATGAAAAGCCCCTTTTGCAATGAGTTCATAATTCCATCGTGATTCGTCCTGGTCATGATATAATACGATCTCACCCTGCTGGTTTTTCCTTGCGGCAAAGCGTGATGAATGAAAACACATCAATGACAGCAGCGCATGAACTTTGGGTTGGTTGGTTTGTTCATTTTGTAACAGCAAATAAACCAGCTTCATTGCTTCCAGGCACAGGTCCTCTCTCAATATGCTGTCGTGGCTTTCGGAATAGTAACCTTCATTAAAAAGCAGGTAAAGTGTTGTGAGAACGTTATCGAGCCGTTCATTGATCGCCGCAGGTATTGGAAGTTCGATGGAAACATTTTCCGCTTTCAATTTCTCTTTAGCCCTGTAGAGGCGTTTGTTGATGGTTTCTCTATTCACCAGGAATGCATTTGCAATTTCTTCAATTCCAAAACCGCAAAGTATACGAAGCGATAAACCTATTTGTGCCTCCGGCGCAATTGAAGGATGACAAATCACAAAGAGCATGCGCAATTGGCTGTCTGTAATATTTTGTTCGGAAAGATCGATATCTGTCTCGTTGGAATCAGCGGACTGGGATCTTAACTCCTGAGCTATCTTAATATTGAAGAGTTGATTCCGCTGAATATAATTCCTGCATTTATTTTTCGCCACTGTGTAAAGCCACGCGACCGGATTAGGTGGAAGGCCTTTGTAGCTCCAGTTTTCGAGAGCCGATAAAAATGTTTCACTCACAATATCTTCAGCTGCCTCCATGTGCCCGATGCCCATATGCCGGCAGAGTACAGCGGTTAATTTGCTGAATTCCGATCTGAATAAATGTGGTATGAGTTCCTGCGGCTGCATAATTAATCGGGCCGCTGCAAAAATACAGCGGCCCGATTGCTTTAGTGGATGCCGTCGCCCCTGGCGATTTTTCTCACTTCAACACTGTTTCCTTCGCCCTGAAGTACGGGACTGCCTTTTGCGAATTCCACAGCTTCTTCAACAGAATCCGCCTTAACTATAATATAACCCGCGATTGTTTCCTTGATCTCACCAAACGGACCGTTTGTGACAAGATTGTTTGGGCGCACTACTCTCGCGTCTTCGAAAGGCAGCCCGTTACCCTGTACAAATTTGTTTTGGGCGGCGATGCCTCCGATCCAATCCATTGTTTGTTTCATCCAAACCTGGATCTGTTCGGGTGATGCGACCTTGTTACCGTCCTCGTGCCTGAAAATGAGCATGAATTCTTCCATTTTGTCAAGTTTACATGTTATTGAATAATTACTTCACTTCAATAACAATCGGGGTTGAACTGATTGGACATTAAAACAAAGAATTCCGGAATTATTCTTCAATTTTGAAAGCTAATTTAACTAACAGTATGCATCGTCGTAATTTTCTTTCCGGCGCAGCTCTTGCTGCACCCGCTATATTTGCGGCTTCAACAGTAAACATGCCTGAAAAGAACCTTTTTGTGCACCACGTATATTTCTGGTTGAAAAATCCCGGAAACGAAACTGATTTGAAGAAACTGGCCGAAGGACTGGTAAAGCTGACAAAGATCAAAACCATCAAAATGTATCATATCGGCAAACCTGCCGATACTGACAGGGGTGTGATCGATACTTCCTACTCGCTTTCGTGGCTGACGATTTTTGAAAATAAAGCCGGGCAGGACAGTTATCAGACCGATCCGATCCATCTGAAGTTCGTTGAAGAATGCGCTGGTTTATGGAGCAAGGTGGTGGTATATGATTCGGTAGATTTTCTTCCTTAACTTCGCGCCCTATGACACAAGAGCATCTTAAGGATATGAGGGACCGTGTAACGGTCCTGGGGAGGTATCTTTGACGTGGTTAACCGCCGCGACAAGATAAACAGGGACAAACAACTTACTCTTGCCCCTGGATTCTGGGACGACAACGAACGGGCTACCCAGATACTCAAAGACATCAAGCTGAATGAATATTGGGTTAAACTGTATGAGCAGGTTGAAACTGCCGTAGAGGATTTTGCCGTGCTCTTCGACTTCTGGAAAGCCGGTGAAGGCGAAGAACATGAAGTAAAGGACGCCTACCAGAAAGGTTTGCAACAGATAGAGGAAGCAGAGTTCAAAAGCACCCTCAATCAGCCTGAAGACGAATTGCCGGCTGTTCTTCAGATCAATTCCGGCGCGGGTGGAACGGAAAGCCAGGACTGGGCGGAAATGCTGATGCGCATGTACCGCATGTATGGCGAAAAGCAGGACTGGAAGGTCACTGAACTTGACCTGCAGGAAGGTGAAGGAGCGGGAATTAAATCGGCGACGCTTCAATTTGAAGGGCCGTTTGCATATGGATTTTTAAAAGCCGAAAGCGGCGTGCATCGCCTGGTACGCATCTCGCCCTTTGATTCAAACGCCAGGCGTCATACTTCTTTTGCCTCCGTATATGTATATCCGTTGGTAGACGATACCATTGAGGTTGAGATCAATCCTGCGGACCTTGAATGGGAATTTTATAGAAGTGGTGGAAAAGGAGGACAAAACGTAAACAAGGTTGAAACGGCCGTGAGGCTTAAACACCTGCCCAGCGGTATCATTGTAGAATGCCAGCAATCGCGCACCCAGGGTGAAAACCGTGAGAAAGCGTTGAAGATGCTGAAAAGCCGTTTGTATGAAGAAGAACTGCGTCGCCGTGAAGAAATGAAAAACGCCGCAAACGCAAATAAGAAGAAGATAGAGTGGGGGTCACAGATCCGCTCCTATGTTTTTCATCCGTACAAAATGATCAAAGATCACCGGACGGATTATGAAGTTGGAAATGTGCAGCCGGTGATGGACGGTGAGCTCGATGGATTCATCAAAGCTTACCTCATGCAGTCAAAAGAAGTGGAAAGCTGATAGCGTTGATGTATCAGCCTGTCCTTTAATCTCAAATTCAAATCAGAATTGTAATATGAATTTCGGTTATTTCAATTACCCCATGCCCCAGAATGAACCGGTACTTAATTATGCGCCCGGTTCAAAAGAAAGAGAAATACTGACAAACACTCTGAAAGAGCTGAAATCGCAGCAGCCGGATATACCAATGTATATTGGTGGAGATGAAGTAAGAACGGGTAAAAAAACCGCGATACACCCTCCTCACGAACGGGCACATACGCTGGCGCATTTTCATGCAGGCGATGAAAGTCATGTGCGGCAGGCAATCGATGCTGCCCTGGCAGCAAGGGAAGGCTGGGCGAATATGAGTTGGGAAAACCGCGCGAATATTTTTCTGAAAGCCGCCGATCTGATCTCCGGGAAATACAGATCGTATATGAATGGCACTACAATGCTGGGGCAAAGTAAAAATGTGTACCAGGCGGAAATTGACAGCGTGTGCGAATTGATCGATTTCCTCCGGTTCAATGTTCATTTCCTCAGTGAGATTTACAGGCAGCAACCGATCAGCGGAGCAAGTATGCACAACCGTATGGAATATCGTCCATTGGAAGGTTTTGTGCTTGCGATCACTCCGTTTAATTTCACAGCCATAGGAGGAAATCTTCCCACATCCGCTGCTATGTGCGGCAATGTGGTTGTATGGAAAGCTGCAAATACCCAGATCTACTCTGCGCAAATGTTCATGCGCATTCTGAAAGAAGCAGGATTGCCGGATGGTGTAATAAACCTGATCTATGTTGATGGACCAACCATTGGCAAGGTTTGCTTCGCGCACCGGGATTTTGCCGGTGTGCATTTTACGGGTTCTACCGGGGTATTCAACAGCATGTGGAAGACAATCGGAGAAAACGTTGGCAATTATAAATCGTATCCAAGGATTGTTGGCGAAACCGGAGGCAAGGATTTTGTTATTGCGCATAAGACAGCCGATCCCGATGTTGTGGTAACGGCGCTGGCGCGCGGCGCTTTCGAATTCCAGGGGCAGAAGTGCTCAGCGGCATCCCGTGCTTACATTCCTTCTAACATTGCAGATGAGGTAAGAAAAAAGCTTATTGATACCTTGCAGGGAATGAAGATGGGAACGGTGGAAGACTTCACAAATTTCATCAATGCGGTGATTGATGAAAAGAGTTTTGATAAGATCAGTAGCTATATCGACAACGCGCGGAAAGATCCGAAGGCAAAGATCATTACCGGAGGCAAATGTGATAAAACCAATGGCTTCTTCATTGAGCCTACCGTAATTGAGGCGGAAGATCCTAAGTACATTACCATGTGTGAAGAGATTTTTGGCCCCGTGCTTACGATTCATATTTATGATGCGGAGAAATTCGAAGAAGCGCTTGAACTGGTTGACAATACTTCACCCTATGCGCTGACCGGCGCGGTGATAGCAAAAGACAGGAACGCAATTGAACTTGCAACGAACAAGCTGAGAAACGCGGCTGGTAATTTTTACATCAATGATAAACCTACCGGCGCGGTTGTTGGCCAGCAGCCATTCGGCGGCGCAAGAGCGTCGGGTACAAACGATAAAGCGGGTTCCATCCTGAACCTGTACCGCTGGTTAAGCGCAAGGACCATCAAGGAAACCTTTAATTCAGCTACAGATTACCGTTACCCGTTCATGTCTGAATAGCATGGTTCGTTATTCAATTGTTAAACAGTTGCCTGTTCAGACTCAAATAATCATCCTTCGGTCATTCATCCGAATATTTTAAACGGTAATTAACCCTCAAGCAGGGCTATAGGTAAATTCTTATGTGTACGTGTAACATGTTCATGTGATTTTTTGTTGGGTGGCACAATAAAAAACACATGATTATAGTACAACGACTTATACAACTTTGTATATGTTTGCTCGTTGAAATATAACCTCTAAACAAACAATTCATCAAATGAAGAAACTGTTATTCGCAGCAACTTTGATAGTAGCTGTTTCAAGCCTTAAGGCACAAGACAATGGCAATCCTCAGAATGCCATCAAATTAAACCCGCTTTCTTTGATTTTCGCTACTGGTAACGTTGCTTACGAAAGGGCGGTATCAGAAAACCAGTCAGTACAACTGGGCGTATTCTTTTCCGGTGTCAGCATCAGCGGCCTGAGATATACTGGTGTTGGTGTTACTCCGGAGTATCGCTTTTATGTTGCCGGCAACAAGCAGGCGCTGAATGGTGTTTACGTTGGACCATTTGTACGTTATCAGAGCTTTACCCTGAAAGACAAGGAAACCGACGCTGAAGCAAAGTATACTTCATTCGGCGGCGGAGCTGTTATTGGATGGGAAAAAACATGGAGCAGCAATTTCGTGCTTGACATTTTTGTAGGACCAGCTTACAATTCAGGAAAAATCAAGGATAAATCAGGTTCTTCTGATTTTGATGTGGTAGGAAGCATCGATGGTTTCGGTCTAAGGACTGGTATTACATTGGGTTTTGCTTTCTGATAAATACGCGTCTTATTGAAATTCATAACGTCCACCATAGGTGGACTTTTTTTTTGCACGATAACATCCTGTATAGACACGATAAAACTTCCGGTTTAGTTAAATCCATAACGTTCTGCCCGCCCGCGCAACACGGCCCGGACAGAAAAACCATTATCGAAATGTTAAAGAGTGGCATTTTCAGCGCTTTTCTTATTCATGAAAAGTGGGGCATGGCACTGGAATTGGTATGAGTAGGGTGTGCTTACAATTCTTAACAAAATTATCATGACATGAAAAAATTAAGTTTATCCCTGGGCTTCTGCCTGATTATGGTTGCGGCGCTTGCACAACAGCGTGCGGGTAGCGGAACCGGGATGTTTTATTTCGGAGGTGGTCCTACCTTTTCAACTTTCACCGGCGACGGAGCCGATAACGCTTCAATTCTTGTTGGCGCACAGGTTGCCATGGGAGTAAAATTGCCATTAGGCAGCAATTTCTCAATTGTACCCGAATTGAATGTGGGTATGCAGGGAACAAAATGGGATGTAACTCCCAAGCAAACATTCAGGCTTTGGTATCTTAACCTGCCTGTTTTAGCAAGATACCAGTTTGGTCAATCAGGCTTGTTTGCAGAAACAGGTCCGCAGATAGGATTGCTGCTGGATGCGAAGAGGATCATTGATGACAACAAAACAGACATCGGTGATTCATACAAGTCAACCAGTGTGAACTGGAATTTCGGTTTAGGCTATAATATCAATGAGAATCTTGCGATCAACGCAAGGGTTGCTCCGGGCCTGACTGATATTGATAAAAGCAGCACCTTTTCAACCAAACAGTTTACCAGCGCACTGAGGGTAACATTCGGATTCTGATGTGAGAGATATAATTTAAAATAAAAAAGGCCGCCTCGAAACAAGGCAGCCTTTTTTATTGAAAGAAATGAGATTATCTCTTAGCAGTTGAAGCACGGCCACCGCCATTTCCGAGGTGGATCTGGAAACCAACACCAAATTGAAATGAATTAGTTCTTTCATCATCATCTTCAATTTTGCTGGAGTTGTAACCTACTGTAATCTCCAAAGCTGTGTTCGGAGTAAGGAAAATTGCAGGTCCTGCAGCGATTGCGAACTGGCTTACACCTATTGCGTCTCCGCCGTCATATTTCACACTTCCAAAACCATAGCTGGCATCTGCA
>DASWTK010000314.1:0-5150 GCA_036402175.1 Chitinophagaceae bacterium
AATCATATTCCGCATGTAGCGCCGCTTTACTCCGATTACATGGTAGAAAAGTTCAGGCCTGTGCGGAAAAAGGATGAGCCCCTGGAACAATATCATAAGGACATGGCCGCGTCCGTACAAAGGATCACCGAGTTATTGGTCTTTCACATCCTCACTGCCCTGCACAAACGAACCGGACTGCCAAACGTGTGTGTTGCAGGCGGTGTGGCTCAGAATTCCGTTGCTAACGGAAAGATCACCAGGAATACGCCTTTCACAAATGTTTACATTCCTTCTGCAGGACATGATGCCGGAATTTCGATGGGTGCAGCACTATATGTGTACAATCATATTCTGAAACAGCCGCGTTCATCGCCCATCTGGACTGCTTATACCGGAAGCAGGTTTTCGAATGATGAAATTGAACAATACCTCAAATCGAGAAATATTAAATACAAGCGCTACGCTGATGAAGAGTTATTCAATAAAGTAGCCGATCAACTGGTAGGCGCAGGTGTGGTAGGATGGTTCAATGGACGTGCGGAATTTGGTCCGCGTGCATTGGGCGCAAGGTCCATCATCGCCGACCCGCGCAGGGCCGATGCCAAGGACCTGTTGAACGCAAAGATCAAAAGGCGCGAGAGCTTCAGGCCATTCGCTCCTTCTATTTTGAAGGAGTATGTGCATGAGTATTTTGATGTTGTGGATGAAGTTCCTTTCATGGAAAAAGTATTTCCCATAAAAAAGGAAAAACATTCGGTGATTCCGGCAGTAACGCATGCCGATGGTACCGGCAGGCTGCAAACGGTTGACGTGGAAATTACACCCAGGTATTATAAACTCATTGAAGCGTTTCGTCAGAAGACCGGCGTTCCTATCCTGTTGAATACTTCGTTCAACGAGAACGAGCCAATTGTGAACTCACCTGCAGACGCGCTCGATTGCTTCCTTCGCACCAACATGGACATGCTGGTACTTGAAAATTGTGTAGTTGAAAGGAACCAGACATGAAAGTCACCATCATTACTGTAACATACAACAGCGCCGCCACACTCCAGGATACGCTTGAGAGTGTGAAACGGCAGGACTATCCCAACATTGAGCACATACTAGTAGATGGGGCCTCTAAGGACGGTACTGTGAACATTATAAAGTCGTACCCCCACGTTGCAAAGTATGTTTCGGAAAAGGATAAAGGCCTGTATGATGCCATCAACAAAGGCATTCTGATGAGTACAGGCGACGTGATAGGCATTCTTAATTCCGACGATTTTTTTCCGCATGACCATGTCATTTCCAACATGGTTGAATGTTTTAAAAAAAATGACGCGGATGCGGTTTATGGAGACATCGCTTTTGTGAAGCCAGCTAACCTGCATCGTGTAGTAAGATTGTATTCATCACGAAAATTTCATCCGAAGAAATTCGCTTATGGTTATATGCCCGCGCATCCATCTTTTTATGTGAAGCGCAGGTTTTATGAAGAGTACGGACTGTACAAGCTGGATTATAAAATTGCCGCCGACTACGAGCTGCTGATGCGTTTCATGCACAGCAACAAATTAAAGTATGCCTATAATCCGGAGGTGATGGTGTACATGCGAACCGGCGGTGTGAGCAACAAGAATATCCTCAGCAGGTATGTGCTTAATAAAGAGATCATCAGGGCATGCAGGGAAAATGGCGTAAAGACGAATATGGCTGTGGTCTCACTCAAATATTTCTTTAAGGTGTTCGAGTACGTTATGCCGGCTATTAAAAAGAACGGAGCCTGATGCTGACGGTTGCGGTTACCGGCGCTGGTGGATTTGTTGGTCAGCGTTTCATGGAATATAAGGCAGCGCGTTACCATCTTAAGCCAGTTTCACTTCGCACAGCGAAGGTTGGCAGTATAGATCTTTCAGGAGTTGACGTGATCGTTCATCTTGCCGGTAAGGCCCATGATATGAAGCTGACGGATGAAAAAGTGTACGTTGATATCAATTACGGCCTAACGAAGGATATTGCATTATATGCAATAAATGCCGGAGTCAGACATTTTATTTACGTGAGTTCGGTAAAAGTGTATGGAGAAGGATCGGATGAGCCGCTGAATGAAAACTCAGTCTGCAAGCCTGAAGACCCTTATGGACGGAGCAAGCTGAAAGCAGAACAGTATCTTTTATCGATCCGGCAGCCTGGTTTTACAGTCAGCATTGTACGACCGCCGGTTGTATATGGACCGGGAGTTAAAGGAAATATCATCAGATTGCTGGAAGCGATAGATAAGGGTTCGATGCTTCCTTTAGGAAATACCGGTAATCTTCGCAGCATGGTATTTTTGGACAACCTTATTGAGCTGATCCATCGTATAATAGACAAACGGGCGCCTGGTATTTTTGTAGCGGGCGATGAGCGGCCTTTATCTACCAGTGAGCTGATAACTTTGATCGCAGGTAAACTGGAAAAGAGGATAAGGCTGATAACAGTGCCCGGATTTATGAGAGCTATGATCAAATTGATAAAACCAGGATTGTATAAAAGATTGTTCGGTTCATTTGTAGTTGATAACAGGCAAACAAATGAGCAGTTAGAGTTTGTTCCACCTTATTCAAGTGAATTTGGGATCGGGGAAATGGTAAACTGGTATACATCCGGCAACAGAACACGCATATGAGCTTTATTAATATAGAACAATTCATCAACGAGAAAATCACAGGCCGAACCAAAAGCCTGCTTGCAGATGATCTTGCGGCAAACAAGGACAAATTGCTCGATGCCATCCAGGGAAGGTCGGTGCTGGTGATTGGCGGGGCCGGAACAATCGGGTCTTCCTATATCCGGGCAATGCTACCATTCGAACCCGGAAAACTTGTTGTGGTTGATATTAACGAAAATGGACTTACTGAACTGGTAAGGGATTGCAGGAGCAGGACCGATATACAGTTGCCAAAAGATTTTAAATCGTATCCGGTCAACTTTGGTGACCGCGTTTTTGAAAAGATCTTTTCCAATGAAGGTCCGTTTGACATAGTCGCGAATTTCGCGGCGCACAAACACGTTCGCAGCGAAAAGGATATCTTTTCTATAGAGGCGATGATCGAAAACAATGTGATCAGGGCCAAGCGGTTCCTGGATCAATTGCTGGCCTCACCGCCCGCGCATTTCTTTTGTGTGTCGACCGACAAGGCCGCAAACCCTGTGAACATCATGGGCGCCAGCAAGAAGCTGATGGAGGAAGTGATTCTGGCGTATTCAGACGACATCAAAATCACCACCGCGCGCTTCGCGAACGTGGCCTTCTCCAATGGTAGTCTGCTCGCAGGCTTCATTGAAAGAATGATGAAGCAGCAACCATTCTCCTGTCCTGCAGATGTGAAAAGATATTTTGTTTCACCAACTGAATCAGGACAAATATGTTTGCTGGCCTGCATGCTTGGTAATACCGGTGAGATCATTTTTCCAAAACTCGATCCCGAGAAGGACCTTGTGTCATTTAAAGATATTGCCATCGAATTGCTCAACTCATTAGGTTACGAACCATATGAATGCAGTTCGGAACATGAAGCGCGGGACATTGCCGCCAATCTTAACGACAAGCGGTACCCGGTTTATTTTTTCGAAAGCGATACATCGGGCGAAAAATTGTACGAGGAATTTTTCACAGATAAGGAAGATCTTGACCTGGAGCGGTTTTCAGCCCTGGGTGTTATACGGAATGCAGCGCGCCGTGATAAAAAGGAGCTTGACAATATCATCAAAGAACTGGAATCATTATTTGAGCGCAGTGTCGCCAAAGAAGATGTGGTTCGCACCCTGAATAAACTGCTGCCAACATTTCAGCATATCGAGACAGGATTGAACCTGGATCAGAAAATGTAATTGCATTGTGGAATACAAAAGTGAACAGGCAATAAATACAACAGCGGCTCCCGACGGTCATATGCAGGAGGCGCCTGTAACTAAATCATCTTTTTACCTGGTGGTGAAAAGGTTTTTTGACATTGTTGTTTCAATCATTGTCATACTTGTGCTGAGCCCACTGCTGATCCCGATCATCATCGGTTTGAAGCTCACGGGTGAGGGATATATATTTTATTACCAGAAACGCGTAGGTTTTCTGAACAGGTATTTCAACATCATCAAATTTGCCACGATGCTGAAAAACAGTCCGAATATCGGCACGGGCATAATTACTTTAAGGAACGACCCAAGGGTTTTGCCAATGGGAGGCTTCCTGCGGAAAACCAAGATCAACGAATTGCCGCAGGTGTTCAATGTGCTCCTTGGCGATATGAGCATTGTAGGGCCGAGGCCGCTTGTTGATAAGACATTCAATGCTTATCCTGAGGAAATACGTTATAAGATTTATAACTGCAAGCCCGGCATCACCGGCATCGGATCGGTAGTATTCAGGGATGAGGAAGAGCTGATGTCGAAGACAACATTGCCTCCCCAGGAATTTTATGAAAAACAAATTGCCCCTTACAAAGGAGAGTTGGAACTTTGGTACCAGGAAAAACAATCGTTTTGGGTTGACCTCATGATCATTTTTCTAACGGTATGGGTGGTGTTGTTCCCGAAAAGCCGACTGATGTATAAAGTTTTTAAAGACCTTCCCAAACGGAATATAATTATATGAAAAAAGTTGCCTTGATCACCGGTGTTACAGGTCAGGATGGAGCCTACCTGAGTGAATTATTACTTGATAAGGGATATGATGTCCACGGTATTAAGAGAAGAAGCTCTATGTTCAATACCGAACGGATCGATCATCTTTACCAGGATCCGCATGAACGGAATGTTCATTTCAAATTGCATTATGGCGATCTGACTGATTCCACCAACCTGATACGCATCATCCAGGAAGTGAAGCCCGATGAGATCTATAACCTGGCCGCGCAAAGCCACGTAAAAGTGAGCTTTGAAACGCCGGAATATACAGCCAATGCCGATGGCGTGGGAATGTTGCGCATACTGGAAGCTGTAAGATTGCTTGGGCTTACCAAAAAAACCAAAATATATCAGGCCTCTACTTCTGAGCTGTATGGCCTTGTGCAGGAAACACCACAGTCTGAGCGAACTCCTTTCTATCCACGTTCACCTTATGCTGTTGCCAAACTGTATGCATACTGGATCACTGTGAACTACCGTGAAGCTTACAATATGTACGCTGTAAATGGTATTCTTTT
>DASWTK010000315.1:0-10572 GCA_036402175.1 Chitinophagaceae bacterium
GGTATTCCAGTTAATTCCTGTTTCGTTTAATATGGAAGGATCATTTCCGGCCGGATACGCGAAGCCCGTAATGTTCATCAGCAATATTCCAAATATGGCAAAACCTCTCAGGCTGTCGAGTAAAGTGATCCGGTCCTTTTGGGAAGTGGGCGCCAGGGTATTTTCAGCAAGTGCCGGCGAAGGGGTTGCAGTTAATTCCATGTTGCTTGATGGTTATCGTGCGTAAATGAAGTAACATTTTTTCTGTTGGTTTTCCTAAACATATCTGAAGAACCAATACAATCGTTTCAAAAAAAAAACTAAAAGATGCGGGTTGAGAAGCCAATAAACTTAATTGCGGTTAAGTTTTTACGTTAGTACGATCTTAACGGGTAAGGCCATTTGGTACAATCAACAATAATCAATACCTTAATTTTCACTTCCCTTTTTTCCGATGCGCTTGAACCAGTTTGAATTTATTAAAGATAAGGTGTGTAAAGACCTTGAAGGTCTCAGTCCGCTATTGACGTATCATAATATAGCACACACGATGGATGTTGTTTACCAGGCTGAGAGAATAGCCATTGCCGAACGGGTAAATAATGACGATATTTTTCTGCTGAAGATCGCGGCGCTTTACCATGATACAGGATTTTTAAAGGCTTATAGTCATCATGAAGAGGCAAGTGTTCGTATATTTTTGCATGACGCGGATCAATTTAATTTATCGGAGAAAGATCAGCGCGTGATTGCCGGGCTCATAATGGCCACGAAAGTTCCGCAACGTCCTGTTGGGTTGTTACAGGAGATCATTTGCGATGCAGACCTTGATTATCTTGGCCGCACCGACTTCCTGCGCATCTCTGCCAGCCTGCGAAGAGAATTCCTGAACTACGGCCTGATCACTGTGCAGGATGAATGGGAAAACCTTCAGATCAGGTTTCTGCATTCACATCAGTATCATACAAATACTTCAAAGACCGAGCGTGAGCCGGTAAAGCAACAATACCTGGCAACACTGGTTTAAGCTTGTTTCACATAACTTTCTTTCAGGGCTACATTTATCTTATCCTGTTCTCTCAGGCGTTTGCAAAGTGTTTTCATGATGCCTTTCAGAATGTCGGTGCTGGTAGCCATTACATCATAAAAATCTTCCTGTTCAATCTTCAGCAGCACACAGTCAGTTAACGTGGTAGCGCTTGCGCTTCTTGTTTCTGAATCAAGTAACGACAGCTCGCCGAAGATCTCATTTTCACCCAGTTCGGCCAGTTGATGCTGCCCGTCGTGAATTGAGACCCTGCCCTGGTGAATGAGGTAAACACAATTGCCATTGTCGCCTTTTTCGAACAGGCAAACATTACGGTCAACATCAATATTATGACAGATTGAAGCGATCTCCATCAGGTCGGTTTCCTTTACATCCTGGAAGATGGAGGAGTTTTTTAAGAGTAATACTTTTTCAATGATCAGCATAAGTCAGGTTTTTGGTATTTGAAAAGTGGTCTTTGATTTCTGTCATGATCGGGATCGCCGGATTATCCTGCTGATTATTGAGATACTCAAATGCCCCCGGTTCATTGTCTTTCAAACAGGTATACAGGCACAATGCCCGGGTCCATGCGTTGAACGCGCTGGCTTTATAATTAAGCACCGCATTGTAAAATGCACTCATGCCAGTGGTGGTGCTTCTTGTAATAGTTGTTGGGTCAAGCAGGTGATCAAGGATGGCGTTGATCTGCCTTGCTGTAGGTTTCGGCAATACCCATTCCATCATTTCCATTGCATTGAATATCCTGTTCTTGTCGGTTTTTTCAACCAGCTCGATCACACGATTGATTCCTTTTTTGCCATACAGTATGGAAGATATCTTCAGGGAAGTCAGCAGGTCGCCTTTGATCTCGTTATAAATGGAGCTTTTGAGAAGCTTGTGGTCAGATGAAAAGACGAAAGAATAAATATTGATCTTTTCAGTTGCATTGTTCAGATACTGGTGCAGATGTTTCTTCAGCAGATGAATGTCTTCAGCTCTTTCCGACTCAAAACCATTGGTCCATAATATGTGTATGATCTTTTCGGAATGAGTGGATTCGTTGAGAGAATCAAGAAGGTATTCTGTTGAGTAGCGGCCTTTTACTTTCGATGCTACTTTCAGCAAGTCGTTTTTGTGCTTTCCTGCCTCCGGCATCGCCTTTATTTCTTTAAACAGCTGATCGCCATAATACAAAAGACCCTGCAAGGCAATGAATTTGGTGGAAGTATCTTCCAGCATCCTGAGTATTCTGGGAAGCAGCTTTCCGTTTTTCATCTTGCAGGCGCTGATGATGGCGCTTCTGCGAACATTGGCGTCTTCATCGTTCAGCAGATTATCGATCGCGGCCGTGAACTTCAGATTTTTCAGTTCACTGATGATGTTCAGTGCAAGTTCCCTTTCCGCCGGATTATCTGATTGCAACAGGTCGTTGATCCTTCTTCCGGCTTTGTAAAGGAAGTCAAACTCAACCTGGTCAAGCAGATGCGTTATCACGCTCTTCTGGATCTGGTAATCGATCTCGGAAATGTTATTGGAAAGCTTTTTAAGGAAAACAGGGTCTCTTTTGCAGAGGATGGAAATGATCTCTTCCTTTAATGTATTGTCTTTTTCGACCTCCAGCACCTCTCTCAGCAAAGGAAGATCAATGGTATTTCGCTCTTCGAGCCTTGCAAGCGCATAACGCTTTACTTCAGTTTTATCGGTTCTCAGCAATGATCTCAACAGCAGATCAAGGTTGGGGTAGCCCGAATTTTCAAGGAATTTCAGCGCATAAATGTTTTCAGTCTCTTTTTCGGAATGAACCTTTTGCAGCAGGATATCAATCGATTTCTGATCGTTGATATAAATGTCTTCACTGATCTGAACTCCCTTTACAATAGATGAATGGAGCGTTTTGATGTATTCCCTTCTTATGAAATACACAATGCCGAACCATAGTATCATATTAATGATCAGGATACCGATGGTATAAGGAATTGTGAGTTCAACCCCGGCTTCATTCAGAATGATGATGGATGCTCCCACAATGAAGAGTGAAGGGGGAAGCATATAACCTTTGGCAATAATGTGCCCCTTAAGTCTTGATTGTTCGTTCAATGGCTGGAACAATATGAAAAAGCTGGGTTCCTGGATGGTTGACCTTAATACTTCTGTCAGCAAAGCCATTAATCCGAAAATATAAAGACTGTAATCGGCGCTGTTGTTGAGAGAAACAAAAACAATTGAAAACACCATCAGGATGATGGGTGTAATGGTCAGGCTTGATATCACTCCGATCCGTTCAATAACGCGGCTTGAAAATATCAGTTTAAGAACGATCGCTATCAGCCTGCCGGCCGCGAAGAATACAGCAATGAAGGAGGCCAGGGCCGAGATATTATTGTACTTCAGCTTTACCTGATAAATAAATGTATAGTCTATGAGGTTAAATACATTATAACTCAGGATAGACAGGAGTGAGATGGTAAAAATGAGATTGTTCCTGAAAAAGAAACTGTTCCTGAAGATCCCTTTTTTCGAATGATGCGACGCTTCGTTATGATGTGGCTGATGGTGAAGGCCTTTCGTCAGATTCTGGAGGGCATTTTTCTTTATCAGCCTGTTGATAAAAAAAAGGCCTATTCCCAAAGAGAGAACAGACATTAACAGCAGATTGCTCAAGCCAATCAATGGCACCAGGAGCGGCGTAGATAAATAACCCACCAGCTTTGCCGGGATATCACCGGAACCCACAATCGAAAACACCCTTTTGCTCTCACGTATATTGAATAAAAGCGAGACCAACCCCCAGTATGAATAACCGGTGATCATATAAAACAGCACACTCCAGATAAGGAGCACAAAGATCATGGCATCCCCCTCTGTTACCACCAGGCCGGTCCAGAAAAGAAAGGTCATGGCTATAGAAAGGATGATGATGAACTTCAAAAGCTGAAGCGGAGGATGTTTGTGTTCAAGCTTTTCATATCCCAGGTTTGTCAGCAGCAAGCTTGCCGCAACCGCCAGGTATACATAAGGAAGGCCAATGATGTGATATTCGTAAATGAAGTAAGTAAACGCGCAAATTGTGGTAAATGAATGGGCAATTCCAATGAAAAACTGGATGCGGAGCAGATCAAAGACGTGTTTCGATTCGGAAACCTTAATATTTAATAATCGATAAACCCGCCTTTTCATTTTCTAAATTTACTTATTCTATTCGATTATTTCTTTCGATTTAAAGTGTCGGAGATGCAGCATAGACTGCACATAGGGGTAATATACAAACCTGAAATCTGCCAATTTATTCATTAAAAGAATAGTTGACTTCCATCAAGATATATTGTCATCCGATACATACAACGTTGAATTAGCCTATTTTCAATTACTATTTACGTGTAACCTATCCCGTAATTTTTTCCTTTTCCTGATGAATGGTTAAGTCTCATTCCTTCAAAAACCCCGCGATTTTCCAAGAAGCATCACCGGAATAGTATTCTTCCGGTCAAGAACAAACTACTGTATATGAGACTAACCTTGCCTGCTTTGCACAAAAGCAGTTTACTTCTATTAGCCCTTGCATTTTCCTCTTATTTTTCAAATGCCCAACAGGCTCTCAGGGAATATGTAATTTTCGGGAACGCCGGTGTTCAGGTCGGAACATCTAACCAGATCGTAAGCGGGAAAACCGGAAGTAATGTGCTTGTTCAAAGCACAGGCACAGCTTCATTCGGTGGTGATATCCATAGCAAGGGAAGGGTCCTGCTGGCAAACACCAATACGGTGAATGGTAATGTCACCGCGGCCAATGCAACGACTCCCGCGGCTTCAGGCACCATATTCCAGATGGGCTCCAACGCGGTTTTAGCAGGAACTGGAGGCATTAATGGCAACGTGGTGATCCAGGGTGGCAACATCGGTGGCCCGGTTGTATATTCCGGGACATATAGCGGCCCCGAGCCAACTAACGGCAAAACACAGGGCGATCCAATACTACCTGTACTTCCACCACTGCCTCCGGAAATAACTCCAAATCATACCGGAGGAGCAAATATTACCGGCACACAAACTATTAACCCCGGATCATGGGGTGCTATCAATTTAAGTGGTGGTCAGACAGTAACCTTCAACACGCCAGGCATATACATTTTCAGTTCGATCAGGAACTCCGGCAATTTCAACAAGTTTGTTTTCAACTTCCCAAGAACCGATGGAAGGTACAGGATCTATGTTGTAGGCGATGTTGACCTTTACAAGATCAATATCAGTCAGACCGGACAGATTCCGGGTTTGCCAAATCCATCCAACCTGGAACTTGCATCCAGGATATTCATGCAGGTTAGTGGTACCGGAAGTACTTCGCCCTCAGGTTCAGATGCATGGATCATTGCAAACGGCGCATCGGGCAACAACCAGTCGATCTGGATTGGAACTGTATACGCACCCAATGGAAATATCAGTGTGGGCTCCGGATCAAGCGAATCAAAGATCATAGGCGCATTGTGGAGCGGGAAAAACGTGAACATTCAGAGCGGTGTCAGCGTAACCTACGCTGCTTTTGAAGATTGTTCTCCAACTGCAGATGCCGGACCTGATAAAGATATCAATTGTGATTTTCCATCAGCAGTTCTGACGGGCACTTCCAACGCATCGAACGCGCAGTTCAGCTGGACTAAATTAAATGGAACCATTCCGGGAGTTACCAATACCGCGTCTATCACCGTTACACAACCAGGTACCTATGTGTTGTCTGTTCAGACTCCCGAATGCACTATTCCCGCGACAGATACTGTAGTTGTAACCAGTACGCCCTGCGTTCTTCCTTTCTATCCGCCACCTTCTATTGGCAAAGTAGATAAGAAGATCGGAGCGGAATTGAATTCATTGTATGAGAATTATGGAAATGTGCTGGATGACGGAAAAACACTTTTCATTCTGGTGAATGGGAAAGTGCTGATAGACGTCATCGTTAAAGCCGGCAACTTCGCAACAGTTAAATCGTTGCTGGAGGGAACATCATACGGACTGACCAATCAGATCTCTAACGGACAGAATTCACTTATCATAACAGGACTATATCCCATTTCCAACCTGGCGAAGTTTGATGAAGAGCCAATGAAAAGCCTTGTCAGCTTTTGCCGGCCATCATATCCACCGGTAAACAACAGTGGACTGATTCAAAGCCAGGGTGACAGCGCCATGCGCACCAACTTTGTCCGGAATGGATTCAATCTGACAGGCGACAGCGTTAAGGTGGGCGTTCTATCAGACAGCTATAATACCAAACCTAATAACGACGTAGACAATGGAGACCTTCCGGGCCTTCCAGGCGATACCGTACAGGTTTTGATGGAATATCCTTACGGTCAGCGATCCGATGAAGGGCGTGCAATGCTGCAGATCGTTCATGACGTAGCGCCGAAGGCGAAACTTGCATTCAGGACCGGATTCTTAACCGCCGGAGATATGGGCGAAGGAATCAGGCAGTTGGCAGACAGCTTGTGTGACGTCATTGTTGATGACATTACTTTCATTACCGAGCCATTCTTCAAACCCGGTGTTATAGCCAATGCTGTAAGGGATGTTTCTCTTCGGGGTGTGCATTATGTGACTGCGGCGGGAAATTTTGGCAATAAATCATACGAAGCCATTTTCAATCCCTCCACTGCAATACTGCCATTCGGCATTCCTGGCCGTGCGCACGATTTTGGCGGCGGAGATATCTATCAAAGCGATTCGGTCAAGGGATCTGCCACACAACCTGGCATCTACACAGTAGTGCTGCAGTGGGAAGATGATATTTATTCGCTGGGTGGTAACCCTGGCGCTTCGGCTGACCTGGATGCTTACGCGTTCGATAATATGGGCAACCTGATTGGATTCAACCGTGTGAATATCGACGGAGACCCGACTGAAGTATTGACTTTCGTTGTTACGCGCAACACTATTGTGAACATCATGATCGTGGATGCATCTAACACTACCATACCGATCAGGTTCAAATACATCGGGTTCAGAGGCGATCTGAAAATAAATGACTATCCTCAGGGTTCATCAACTATCGTTGGCCAGGGAAATGCGCCTGAAGCTATTACAGTCGGAGCGTCGCTTTATCTTAATACCCCTGCTTTTGGAGTCAATAATATAACCAGATCAACTTTTTCATCTATTGGCGGCACAAGTTATTTGGGAGCTGCTTCGCAAAAGCCCGACATCATGGCTCCCAATGGAATTAATACCAGCGTTGACTTTGGTGGCCCTAACTGGGATTTTGACAACGATGGCGTTCCAAACTTCTTCGGTACTTCCGCCGCTGCGCCGCATGTTGCCGCTGCTGTGGCATTACTTATTGAAGGCAGAAGAAAATACTACCGTGATACGCTGGCACCTGCGCAGATCAAGAGCTTCCTTACCACCAATGCCATTGATATGGACGTACCGGGATTCGACCTCAATACAGGCTTCGGATTCATTCAGGTTGATTCAGCAGTAAGAAGCATGGCAAATCCAACACCACAGATAACGGGTTTAAGATTAGTTGACAGTTCAATTGTTCTGGGAAGCGCGACTTCTGAAGTGATTGTAAGTGGAAGTTATCTGACAGGCGATACGAAAGTATTGCTGGGTACCGATACCTTGGAAAGCGCCATTCTGAATAGTTCCGAGTTAAGCGCTACCATTCCTGTATTCTCGGGCGAGCAATCGCTTTACCTGTACACCACTCCAAAGAGTCCATTGCTAAGCGATGGAGGCTTGTCGGATCCCAGAGTTCTGAACGGCGTGGTGAAGAAAGTAGTTACCGTAGTTGCAGATAACAAGACGAGAAAGTATGGTGAAACCAATCCTGAATTTACAGCTACGATCCTGGTGGATAATCAACCTACCACGCTTACACTTGCCGAACTTGGATTAACCAGCCTGAGTTTCTCAACCCAGGCCACACCTTCAAGCAACGTAGGAATATATTTCATAAGGCCGGTAAGGGTATTTGATTCTACCGGTGTGGATCAGTCGCTGCTGCAGTTATATCATTTTATACTTACCGATGGCATTCTGACGGTACAGAAACTGCCATTGACAATTTCGCCCGTCGATCAAACCATCACTTATGGCGACGCGCTGACGAATGTTACATTCAATTATCAGTTCAACCAGTCCAATATCGCCAACGTATCAGCTATTCTGGATACGATCAAACTGTATCACGATACACATACACCCGACAACGCGTTGGCGGTTATAAAAGATTTCAATGCAATTCAGGCCGATGGCCAAACCCTCTCGAGTTCGGACATCGCTAACATGAACATGATCATCACCTTCAATGCCCTGAAAAACTCAAGGAAGTTTGATGTTGTGAATAATAAACTTGTACCGGCAACCACGCTTAATAGCCTGAATGGTTATTATATCGTTGATGTTGCATCTCAGTCGCTTTACAACTTCACTAAGGATGCAGTTAATTCGGTCTTTATAAATGCATCTGCCGGCCTTACATCCAAGACAATGGTTGGATACAATGCATTGACGCAAGGCATTGCGAATGTTACCTCAGATAATCAGCCGTACTTATTTGTGAATGGTTCATTTATTCCAATGTACACATCGGGCGGAGATTCAAAAGCGCCTATTATAAATGGACAGTTGGTTCAGCTGGTAAGTGGTCAGCTTGTACAGCTTGTTAGCGGTGAACCGGTACCTGTTCCTAATGCATCGCTGGTGCAATTGGTAAGCGGTCAGCTTGTTCAACTGGTAAGCGGTGTACCCGAACCAATACCAAATGGTCAATTAGTTCAACTTGTAAGCGGTCAGCTTGTGCAAATGGTAAGTGGACAGCTTGTTCAGCTGGTAAGTGGTCAGCTTGTTCAGTTGGTGAGCGGACAGCTTGTGCAACTTGTGAGCGGACAGCTTGTTCAAATGGTAAGCGGCGTTCCTCAACCTATTCCAAATGGTCAGTTGGTTCAACTGGTGAGCGGACAGCTTGTGCAGATGGTGAGCGGATCACTCGGTCCGATACCTAACGGGCAACTGGTACAGATGGTGAGTTCTTCTGTAGTGCAGTTTGTAAACTCACAGTTGGTTCAGCTTGTTAACGCAAACGCGATATCAGGAACCAATAGCAAGACAGCAGTCATAGCCGATGAAGATGATGTAAATCTCCAGAACGGATGGCTGGGCGCAATGCATGGCATCAATATGATCACAGGACTTGGTGTGGGCCAGCAAAAGCTGATTCCCGGAATATTCATCAATGAGAATTTTGACGTCACCTACCAGGCAGGAAATGTTACCATCAACGGTAAGCCGCTAACAATAAAAGCTAAGGATTCAGTTAAGGTATATGGTGAAAGCATCAGCTTTGCCGGAACCGAGTTTTCAGTTGTATCGGGAAGCCTGCAGGATGGTGAATCCATTGCAAGTGTAACACTTGGCAGCACTGGCGCCGCAGCTACAGCAAATAAGGGAGTTTATCCAATTAATGTAAGTAACGCAACAGGCGCGGTTGGTACCGACATGGCGAATTATTCAATTACTTATATCAGTGGATTGTTGTCAGTGAACGAAAGACCTCTTACCGTAACAGCAGATGCGAAGAGCAAGTTGTATGGCAACGGCGATCCTGTATTCACCTACCAGGTGACAACCGGTTCAGTGGCTAATAATGACGCATTCTCCGGAGCACTTTCAAGAACTGCGGGTGAAAATGTTGGTGCTTATTCAATAAACAGGGGCACATTGTCCTTAGGCAGCAATTACGCCATCAGCTATACCGGAGCTAATCTCACAATAACAAAAGCTCCGTTAACAGTGATCGCCGACAATAAAACAAAGGTTTATGGCGATGCGAATCCTGCATTGACTGCATCGTACAGCGGATTGAAGTTTGGTCAGAACTTTGCCAGCAGTGGTATTACAGGCAGCCCTGTATTGAACACTACAGCAACAGTATCCAGCATACCAGGTTCTTATCCGATCTCGGTTGAGACTGGAACATTGAGTTCATCCAATTACGACTTCACCACGTTTACGCCAGGCACTTTAACAATTAATGACAATACATCCTGCCTGCTTACGCACAGCAGGTTCACAAACTTTGGAAGTACGCCTCCGGGTGCAACTTCATTGTGGCTGAATATTGAAATCAAAGTGAGCGGACAGTTAAATACCGCTGGTGATTATATCATGTTCAGCGGAGGCACCATTAATTTCAATAACATCATTTCAAGTCCATCGGTACAGAATGCACCGGTTAAGCGGGGAATGATCACTGCCGCAAACGTGCCTTCACCGGTAACTTATTTCGACGCGTCGCTTGACATGTTCGTCACCAAAGTGCCGGTTGGGTTCAGCAGCACTTCCGACATATTTATTTCAGGCGCCATAATAAATTCATCAAATGGATTTACAAGCAAAAATGGTTCAAGCTCTACGCTGAAGGGAATATTTTATACCAACAAGAGCTTCAGCGACCAGTGGAACTATGCAATGGCGGCATATCAGAAGCCCGGTGGTGTGTATGTCAGTTACACCGATCTTACTGATCCTGCAGGAACAATAGTATCTACCAATGGCAGTTATAAAGC
>DASWTK010000316.1:0-11857 GCA_036402175.1 Chitinophagaceae bacterium
ATGGCTTTTTTATATTTTGATCTCTAATTTTCCTTAACTTTTGCCCCCATAATCCTCAAATCCTCAAATCCTCAAATCCTCAAATCCTCAAATCCTCAAATCCTCAAATCCTCAAATCCTCAAATCCTCAAATCACCTAATTTGCTAATCGGCAAAAGTGGCTAATTATCACTCGCATCCCAACAACTCACACAACTTACTCTCCAACGCTTCTCCCCTCAAATTCTTTGCAACAATCTTCCCGTCAGGAGATATCAGAAAATTCTGAGGAATGGATTGAACCTTGTATTTAGCGGCGGCTTCATTGCTCCAGAATTTCAGATCGCTTACATGCGTCCACGTTAAATTATCATCGCGAATCGCTTTAAGCCAGGGATCCTTTGAACGGTCAAGAGATACGCCAAGTACAGTAAAGTTCTTCTTCTTGAATTTTTCATGCGCGGCAACTACATTCGGATTTTCCATTCTGCACGGTCCGCACCAGCTTGCCCAAAAATCAACCAGTACATATTTTCCCCGGAATGATGAAAGTGAAACCGGCTTTCCGGTAGTATCATTCTGTATAAATTCTATTGCTTCCGATCCGATAGCGCCAACCTTGCTGTCGTCGATCATCTGCTTCACATATTTTCCAAAATAACCCTGCTGAACCTCTTTATTCAGCGCATTAAACCTTCTCTCCATTATGCTCATGTCTTCACTCAATTGCGATGTTACTACCATTATAAAAGGTGAAACATAAGAATCCCTGTTAGCTTTTAAAAAGCTGTCAAGTTTTGATTGCAGCGCTTCATAGTCGGCAAGAGTAAAAGTTACTCCGGAATTAGGAGTGCTTGATTTAGACAATCGCTCAAAAATGGGATTGAAATTTTCCTGGAATGACGCAAAATCATCATGGGAAGGTGAACCGGTGACTTTTATATGCTGCAGATCATTCACGTCTCCTTCTACCTTCACTTTTTCACCACCAATGAACAACAGAGCTTTCTTTTTGGGCTGAACAAACACCAGCGTATGAATGCCTGGTTCCTTGATTTTTCCTTTTAAAACAAATTTACCGTCATCCGCAGTTGCTGATGCAATGGTATCGGTGGGCTCATTCGGATCGGCCAGATATACGATCGATTTTCCGGGAATGCCTTTGACCAATCCGGTCAGCTCCAGCTTATCTTGTGATTGCGCCTTTACCAGCGTGGTAACGGCAATGAGTAACAGAAAGAGTGGTCTCATGTACGGCTTATTTTGAATGCCTTTTTTGCAAAACGTTAATAACATCCTGCAAATTATAGCCTTTGGCGTTAAGCAAAACCAAAAAATGAAACAACAGATCGGCTGCTTCCCCGAGAAAAAGCTCCTTGTTATGGTCTTTTGCCTCAATAACCAATTCAACAGCCTCTTCTCCAACTTTTTGAGCAATCTTGTTAATGCCCTGAACAAAAAGACTTGAAACGTATGATTTCTCCGGAGGGGCTTTTCGCCGAAGCGCAATAATGTCTTCCAGGTAAAACAAAAAATCCTCGGAATGATTTTTCTCACTCCAGCAGGTATCGGCTCCGGTATGACATACAGGTCCGGTTGGTTCCGCTTTTATCAGCAAAGTGTCACTATCGCAGTCAGGTAATAATTGTCGCAAATGCAAATGATTTCCACTTTCCTCTCCCTTCGTCCAAAGCCTCTTTTTGGAGCGGCTGAAAAAGGTGACCAGGCCGGTCTCCTCAGTTTTCTTCAGCGATTCCTGGTTCATAAATCCCAGCATCAGAACTTTCTGCGTCTTGTAATCCTGCACTATGGCAGGCACAAGGCCGTCGTGGTATTTTGCAAAATCGATTTTCATTTGTTTGCTTTAGCGAGGAATAACTGATCAGGTTCTCACAGCGATCCCCTGTTCATGCAAATATCGCTTCAAATCCGGTATCGCTATTTCTTTAAAATGGAAGATGCTGGCAGCCAGGGCAGCATCTGCCTTACCCTCTTTAAATACCTGTGTAAAATGTTCCATGCTGCCCCCACCCCCGGATGCGATCACCGGAACAGGAAGCGCAACAGCAAGCTGCTCCGTGATATCCAGCGCGAATCCCTGTTTTGTTCCGTCGTGGTTCATAGAGGTCAGCAATATCTCGCCAGCGCCAAGTTCTATACCCTGCTTTGCCCATTCAAAGCATTTTGTATTTGTTTTTGTTCTCCCCCCATTCAGGTAAACGTACCACTCACCGTCAATTTCCTGCATCGTATCTATTGCCAGCACCACACACTGGCTGCCAAATTCATTTGCAAGCGCTTTAATGAGTTGAGGATTTTTGAACGCTGCTGTATTGACCGATATCTTGTCTGCGCCATTTTGTAACAGGATCCTTACGTCTTCAATACTGCTGATACCTCCTCCCACCGTAAATGGAATATTGATCCGGTGAGAAATGCGGTTTACCAGTTCATGTAAAGTTTTTCTTTTTTCAATCGTGGCAGTTATGTCAAGGAACACCAGTTCATCCGCTCCCTGCGATGCATATATACTTCCCAGTTCAACCGGATCACCTGCATCGCGAAGGTTTTCGAAATTGGTTCCCTTTACAGTTCGGCCGTCTTTAATATCCAGGCATGGTATGATGCGTTTGGTAAGCATGTCATTCATTTTTATTTCCGGGAACTCAGTGCAACTTTGATCCCGAGCGCTATCAACATTAATCCCGTGATCCTTTCCTGCCATTTAACAAAACGCCGCGACTGACTGAGCCATCCGCCGATCTTTCCAAACAATATTGCTACCAATCCGTTCACCACAAGACCGGAAATATTGAACCAGGTGCCGAGAAACAGAATCTGCCAATGTGCCGGCATCACCTTATTATGCTCTTCACTTATCGTAATAGAAGAAGCTCCATCTGAAATTGAAGTTGAGGGTACATTAATGAATTGTGGAAGAAATGCAAGAAAGAACAATGCAACTTTAGGGTTGAGAATATTCGTTATAACACCCTGCCAGAAGATCTTGCTGTAAGAATATTTTTCAATGCCGGTTTGAATTGCAAACCCCTGCTTTTTGCTCAATAGCGATCGTACTCCTAAATAAACCAGATATGCCGCACCCAGGTATTTGATAATGTCAAATGCAAATGCCGATTGTGCAAGTATTGCCGACAACCCTATAACTGCAGCGAATATATGTACCATGCAGCCGGCTGTGATTCCAAGCGCTGAAACAATTCCGGCTTTAATTCCCTGACCGGCGCTACGCGTGGCAACATAGATCATATCGTTGCCGGGCGTAAGATTCAATAGCAGGCCGGCGAAAGCAAATACCCAAAAGTTGTTTATATCCATTTTAGAAATTTGATAGCTCTTGCAGCCCGATGCGGCCTTCATAGATCGCCTTGCCTACAATCACTCCCCTGCATCCGATGTTGCGTAATTCTTCAAGATCCTGCATCGAACTCACTCCCCCACTCGCAATAAAATACAGATTGGGAAATTTTGAGATGATATTTTTGTAAAGATCAATGGACGGCCCTTCAAGCAGTCCGTCTTTCGCTACATCAGTGCAGAAAACCTGCTGAATTCCATTCTCAACATACCTTGAAATAAAATCATAAACAAGGATGTCGGTTGTCTCTGTCCATCCGCTGACTGCTATCTTTTCATTTTTTACGTCAGCTCCAAGTAAAAACTTACCAGCCCCAAAATGCTGCAGCCAGCTTACAAATTCGTCTTCTTTTTTCACCGCCATGCTGCCTACGGTTGCCCAGCTTGCGCCACAATCGAAAATGATGTTCACATCCTTTTCAGATTTTACGCCTCCTCCAAAATCAATCTGCAGAGAAGTCTTACCTGCAATAGCTTCCAGAACTTTCCAGTTCTTCACGCTTCCCGCCTTTGCTCCGTCAAGGTCAACCAGGTGCAGCCTTTTCAGGCCCGCATCTTCAAACTGATGCGCAACTTCCAGCGGATGCTCGTTATAAATTTTCTTTTGCGAATAATCTCCCTTCGTCAACCGAACACATTTCCCTTCAATTATGTCAATGGCAGGTATAATTTCCATACTAATGATCACTCCTAACTTTTAATATCCAAAAAATTACGAAGGATATCTTCTCCGGCTCCAGCGCTTTTCTCTGTATGAAACTGCAGTCCATAAAAATTATCCTTTTTTACCGCTGCCGCATATTCAACTCCATAATTACATCTTGCAATAGTATAATCACTGTCAACCGCATAATAACTATGCACATTGTAAATGAATGTATGCTCAGCGATATTCTTAAACAAAGGTGTTTGAAGGTCATAAATGTCATTCCAACCAACCTGCGGTACTTTAAGGCCTGGCCCCTGAACAAATTTCTTAACCTGCACCGGAATAATTCCAAGACAGTTTGTATCGTTCTCTTCAGAATGTTCACAGATCAGCTGCATTCCCACACAAATGCCAAGAACAGGCTGCTTCAGTTCCTTTATAACCCGGTCAAGGTTATTTTGCTTCAGGTTGTTCATAGCGCTGGAAGCTTCGCCTACTCCCGGGAAGATAACTTTTTCGGCCTTCATGATTTTCTCATGATCATCGGTCACTTCCGCCTCCACACCAATCCGCTCCAACGCATACAAAACCGACTGGATATTGCCCGCATTGTATTTAATGATCACTATGTTTGCGCTCATACAATTATTCTCTGATAATAGATTCCAGGAATTGCCTGGTTGAAAGTGAAATGTCTTTTGATCCCTCAAGGGCAGTTATATATGCGCTGCCGATGATCGCTCCGTTCGCATACCGGCAGGCTGCTTCAAAGCTCTGCCTGTCCTTTATGCAAATCCCTACAAGCAATGGATTTTTTAAATTCATTGTTTTCAATCGCTGCAGGTACATGCTCACATCTCCCATGCTTTTATCCTTCCCTGTTGTTGATGAAGAAGATACCGCGTATAGAAACCCACTGCTGAGTGAATCCAGTTTTCGGATCCGGTCTTCAGAAGTTTCAGGAGTGACCAGAAAAATAAAATCGAGTCCATGTTTGCGAATGATCTCACCATATTCTGTTTCGAATTCATATACCGGCAGATCGGGAAGTATCAACCCATCAATGCCGGCTTCCGATGCATCAGCGCAAAACTTTTCGAACCCGTATTGCAATACAGGGTTCATATAACCCATAAGTATCACTGGCAAATGAATAACCTTCCTGAAATCTTTTAATTGGGCAAACAGCCTTTCAATTGTCATTCCGCCGGCGATCGCTTTACCGCTGCTGGCCTGAATTACAGGTCCGTCAGCCAGCGGATCACTATAGGGCATTCCCAGTTCTATTATGTCGGCGCCATTTTCCTGCAATGCCCTCATAACGGTCAGCGTGCTGTCTGGCGCCGGAAAGCCGGCCGTGCAATAAACATTCAGAATATTGCCTTGTTTAGACTTGAATAGATTTTCAATTCTGTTCATTCGTTATTACAAATATTATCTCCGGCATACTGATCGTGTGTATGCAAATTTTATAAATGCTCCATGTATGCCGCCAGGTCTTTATCACCCCTGCCCGACAAACAAACTACCACAACATCATTTTCATGAAGATTCATTTGCTTCAAAGCCGATAAAGCATGTGCCGTTTCCAATGCCGGAATTATCCCTTCGAGCTTCGCCAGTTCAAATGCGGCCTGCAGCGATTCTTCGTCAGTGGCGCTCAGAAATATCCCGCGCCCGCTCTGGAACAAATGCGCATGCAATGGCCCGATGCCCGGGTAATCCAGGCCTGCCGATATGCTGTGAGGCTCCACAACCTGCCCGTCTGATGTTTGCATCACCAGACTTTTACTACCATGGAGTATTCCGGCCTTTCCCAACCGGGTAGTTGCTGCACTGAATCCACTTTCAATTCCAAGTCCGGCTGCTTCAACCGCTACCAGCTTCACAGCATCCTCTTCAAGAAAATGATAAAATGCACCGGCTGCGTTACTTCCGCCACCAACACATGCCAGAACATACCCGGGCAGCTCACTGCCGGTTTTTTCTTTTAGTTGCCACCTGACCTCTTCGCTGATCACACTTTGAAATCTTGCAACCATGTCGGGATAAGGGTGCGGACCAACCACGCTTCCAATAATGTAATGCGTATCTACAGGATTGTTGATCCAGTCGCGGATCGCTTCATTGGTTGCATCCTTTAAGGTTTTACTTCCACTTGTAGCAGGAATAACTTTTGCTCCCAGCATTTTCATTCTTGCAACATTCGGCGCCTGACGGGCTATGTCTTTCTCACCCATGTACACTATGCATTCAAGTCCTTTCAGGGCGCAAACGGTTGCGGTTGCAACGCCGTGCTGACCAGCGCCTGTTTCTGCAATGATCCTTTTCTTTCCAAGTCGCTCCGCAAGTATTATTTGTCCAACTGTATTGTTGATCTTGTGTGCGCCGGTATGGCAAAGATCCTCACGCTTCAGAAATATCCGCGAATTGAATTTCTTACTGAGCCGCTTTGCAAAATATAAGGGGGTCGGTCTTCCAACGTAGTCGCGCAACAATTCGCGAAACTCCTGCTGGAAGGAGGATTCATACATTATTTCAAGATACCTGGTCCTTAGCTCCTCTACATTCCGGTGAAGCATTTCAGGAATATACGCGCCGCCGAATTGTCCATAATAACCCTGCGCATCCGGCTGCTGATATGTTATTTTCTCCGCCATCTGTAATTCTGTTTGACTTCAGTTGCGTCGCACACTTGTACTGCAACAATTCTATTCAACAATCATTTTTCATTTGAATCTTTTCCCGAACACAACCCAAGATTGCTGCAAAAACTTCTTACCCGCGTCATGTCTTTCACACCAGGACTCAGCTCAAACCTGCTGTTGATGTCAACAGCGAAAAGAGAGGCTGCTACCGGCTCTTCCGCAAATTCTTTCAGTTTCTCTTCATCCCCCGGCTCAATTCCTCCACTCAGAAAAAAAGGTTTTTCTATAATTGAATCCCTTAATACGCTCCAGTCGAATTTTTTTCCGGTCCCACCATATCCCGAGCCCATGGTATCAAACATGAACATATCGCACGAATCAACATAAGGTTTGGTCATCCAGTCAACACTGTCGTGATCACTTAACCTGAAGGCCTTTACAACTGATACGTAATCCGCGATCTTCTCACAATATTTCGCTGATTCATCACCGTGAAGCTGCACCATCTGCAGCCGGCATTCATCAACAAGGTGTAATACTTCTTCAATGCTGGCATTTACAAATACTCCTACCTTATTAATGTTGTTTAATCGCCTGATCTGACTGGTGGTCATATCCCTGAAAACATATCGCGGACTTTTGGGATAAAATATGAATCCGGCAAAAGCCACGCCCAATTCAGTAAGTTCCTCCACCTGTTTTACCTGCGTCATGCCGCAGACTTTGATCCGCATAGCTGGTTTTTTAAGTGTTAATGCGGCAAGTGCAATCGATACAATTCATTTTAATGCGCTTAACTCCTCCACAAAAGTCGAAAAAGCTTTTCCCGGGTCGGCTTCCCGCATAAACCGTTCGCCGATCAGAAATCCGTCAAATCCATGTTTTTCCAGGTATACAATATCTGCGGGACTGTTGATTCCGCTCTCTGCAATTCTCAATTTACTACGGTCTATCTTTTCAGACAAACTTATAGACCGCTCCAGGTCAACCTGAAATGTTTTCAGGTCACGGTTGTTCACCCCTACGAAGTCAACCTCGTCGCATATATGATTCAGTTCATCTTCATTATGGATTTCCAGTAGTACTTCCATACCAAGGTCATGCGTAACCGCGGCCAGCTGCCTGACTTCAGCCGTAGTTAAACACGCCGCGATCAGCAGGATCACATCTGCCCCCAGCGCTTTTGCTTCGGCCAGTTGGTATCCATCTATGATAAAGTCTTTTCTTAAAATGGGTATTTGGTTCATCCTGGCCATGATCAGATCGTCGGCACTACCTCCAAAAAAACTAGTGTCTGTTAAAACCGACAAAGCTGCTGCTCCTCCTGCGGCATAAGCAGTGGTCACATCAAATACACTCGAATTTTCATTGATGACTCCTTTGGATGGAGACCTTCTTTTGAATTCAGCGATGATGCCAGTTGTGCTTTTGTCGTTTAATATTTTCTTTAATGAAATGGAAGGCTCATTGAAAAAACCGAATTTCTCCAGCTGATCAACCCGCATAGCTTTTTTCTGTTGTGCTACCTCAGCCCTTTTATGCGCTATTATTTCTTCAAGTATGTTCATTGCAGGCTGATAAGTTTTTGAAGTGATTGGTATGCGGCGCCGCTTTCAAGGCTTTCAACCGCCGTCAGGTAAGCGGCATCGTATGAATCGTACCGGCCGGTACAGTTCAATGCCATAGCGGCATTTGCAAATACAACAGCATTCTGAGCCCAGCTCCCCTCACCCTTCAGTATCTTTATAAATATCTTTGCCGATTCTTCCACACTATTACCACCATGTATATCCGAAGCGCTCACCATTCTCCTCCCCAGCTGTTCGGGTTTCATGATCCTCTCACCCTCATTGGTGATCACCTTGGTATCGTTTGTAAGTGATATCTCATCATATCCATCCAGGCTGTGAATAATGGTAAATGCTTTTCCTGATTGCTGCAAAAGGTAATTGTATATCCTCGCCATTTCAAGATTGTAAACACCTACCAGCTGAAATGCAGGTGAAGCAGGATTCACCATTGGACCAAGCATGTTAAAAAACGTCCTCACACCCAAACTCTTCCTGATCGGACCAACAACTTTAAGCGCGGGGTGAAACAAGGGTGCATGCATGAAACATATCCCTGCTTCTTCCACCTCATCTTTTAATTTTTCATTCTGAACTTTAAATTTATACCCCAGCTGCTCCATAACGTTCGACGCGCCACTGATAGAAGTTGCGCCATAATTTCCGTGTTTGGCCACCTTAATGCCAGCGCCTGCAACAACAAAACAAGCCAGTGTTGATATATTGAATGTGTTCTTTCCGTCTCCGCCTGTTCCAACAATGTCAATAACAGAATGACCGTTCAGATTAACCTTTACACAAAGTTCAATCAATGCATCTCTGAAACCCTGCAGCTCGTCGATCATAATGCTTCGCATAAGGTAGGAAGTAATGAAGGCAGTTATTTCTGCTTCATTATACGCTCCCCTGGCGATATTGATCATTACTTCCTTCGACTGAGACCGAGAAAGCGTTTTGTGTTCGAACAGATGCTGAAGTATTTTTTTCATTTTTCGATGATAAATATGAATTGCTACCGCAACCAGTTGCGTAATATTTTCTCACCTTCCGGTGTTAAAACGCTTTCGGGATGGAACTGTACGCCCTGAACGTCGTAAGTCTTATGCTGCAGCGCCATGATAAACCCATTGTCGTCCCGGGCCGTGATCTCCAGATCCGCAGGGAATTCTTCATCCGATACGATCCACGAATGATACCGACCTGCCTGGATCTCATCGGGCAGGCCGTCAAATAAACTGCTTCGCCTGGAAGGAGCTGATACTCCTTCGCCTTCTTCTGCATTTACAATTTTTACGGGCGTTGCAACTCCATGATAAACTGTTGAAAGATTTATCAGCTTTCCACCAAAAGCTTCGCCTATTGCCTGATGGCCCAAACAAACACCGAGAATGGATTTACTGGATGCATATTCGCTTATCAATGGAAGCAACAATCCTGCCTCGGATGGAATTCCGGGTCCGGGCGACAGGATGATCTTATCATAATCCTTTACCTTTTCCATCGGTATCTGGTCATTCCTGTATACATCCACTTTCTGATGCAATATTTTTTCAACCAGGTGCACCAGGTTATAAGTAAAAGAATCGTAATTGTCAAACACCAGTACTTTCATGATTTTACTTCTTCCCTTTTAACCTTTTTTTATTTTTCATTTTCCATCCCCATCTCAATAGCCCTCTTCAATGCATTCAACTTATTATTCACTTCCTGCAGTTCGCTTTCCGGCTGACTAGCCGCGACAATACCTGCACCCGCCTGATAAAATAATGTGTTATTCCGGCTGAGGAATGTTCTTATCATAATTGCATGATTACAGCTTCCATTAAAGCCCATGAAACCAATGCATCCTCCATAAAAACCGCGTGCGGTAGGCTCATACCCGTTGATCAGCTCCATAGCGCGGAATTTTGGCGCGCCACTGAGTGTTCCTGCCGGAAAGGTGGACGACAACAGCCTGAACGGATTTGTTGCAGCACTTAGTTTTCCGGTCACTTCACTAACAAGATGGATCACATGTGAATAATACTGCACTTCCCTGTACTGAGTCACCTGCACCTGGTAGCACTCGCGGCTAAGGTCATTCCGCGCAAGGTCAACCAGCATCACATGTTCTGCATTCTCCTTCGCGTCTTTCAATAATTCTTCAGCGGCCTGCTGATCAGTTTCCTCATCTCCTGTTCTCTTAAATGTACCCGCTATCGGGTGTACCACAGCCTTACCATTCTGAATGATCAGCTGCGACTCGGGAGAAGAGCCCATCAGTCGATAATCGCCATAATCAAAAAAGAAAAGGTATGGTGAAGGATTGATGCTTCTCAGCGCCCTGTAAACATTGAATTCATCTCCGTTAAAACCGTGCTGAAAACGCCGGCTCAAAACGATCTGGAATACATCTCCGCGCCTGCAGCTGGCTATACCCTTGCGAACCATTTCCATATAGGTTTCATCGTCCATGTTGGATGATTCAACGCCCTTCACAGAGAAAGGATAAACAGGAACATCCCTGCTCCGGATCAGCGATTCAACCGCGTCCGGTTCACTTTCAATTCCATT
The DNA here is from genome assembly GCA_036402175.1 of Chitinophagaceae bacterium. Lineage (GTDB taxonomy): Bacteria > Bacteroidota > Bacteroidia > Chitinophagales > Chitinophagaceae > DASPKM01. The sequence continues at coordinate 10,776 of DASWTK010000316.1, forward strand.
GATATGATTCTCGCAAACAAAAAGTTCGTCTTTGAAATGGTTAATGGCTATCACGTACTGGTATAAGCGGTAACGCATTAGCGGAATCGAAGTCTGATCCTCCCTGCCGGTTTTTTTAACTTCATTCAACCGGATGCTTTCAAAAAACTGAACCGCATCGTATGCAGTGTATCCAAACAGCCCTTGTGCAAATGAGGCAGATTTATCAGTGGATGGTACCGCTTCGAAACGCTGCATGAAGTCCCACAGCAATTGGGGTACATCAGTCTTATCATTTATTGAAATCCTCTCAGGATTCCAGCCTGGCAATTTGAATTCAACCTGTTCGGCGCTTGTGATCTCAATGCCCGCGATAGCATTTATACAGATAAATGAATAACTGTTTTCAGCCGCATGATGATCGGTGCTTTCCAGCAAAATGGTATCACGGAACCTGTCACGCAACCGCAGGTAAATGCCTACCGGAGTGTATATGTCCGCAAGCATTCTTTTACTGCTGGTTTGAAGTTTTATCTTTTTCATACAAATTCCTTCAGACTGATTAGTGATCACAGGTTGTTTTCATGAACCACCCAAAATAAAAAAGCCCCGATCTATATCGGGGCCTGAATATGTTATTAAATAACAACAATAGCAGCTTACAAGCCCCGGTAAAGGATTGTATGCCACCACCACTGATTATTTACAATTTGCAATTTCATTATGATGCAAATATGGAATAGCATTTCCAATCAGCCAAATAATTTTTACCGGCACAGGAGCCGGGAGCACAAATCCATGAAACGGATTACCTTTAACAATCTCAATATTAAATCACCCGGCAAATAGTTAATATGTTAATACAACAGAAAGAAGAAAACGGAAAAGGAAAGTTTTATGTAGAATATGAAGGCCGGGAACTTGCGGAAATGACCTACAGTATGCCTTCACCGGGTAAAATGATCATCGAACATACCGAAGTTAGTGATGAATTAAAAGGGAAAAACGTTGGACTGCAGCTTGTAAGGCAGGCAGTGGAATTTGCGCGCGGGAATAATATTAAGATCATCCCTTTGTGTCCGTTTGCGAAATCTGTGTTTGAT
>DASWTK010000317.1:0-4578 GCA_036402175.1 Chitinophagaceae bacterium
ACTGATTCGGTTCAATTATCCAGGATTCATCCTGCCTTAATCCTGCCTTTACGTACCATTGATCATGCGATCTTCCTGCGTTCATCCTGCATTCATCCTACGATCATCCTGCGTTCATCCTCCGTTCATCCTCCGTTCATCCTGCGTTCATCCTCCGTCTTTCCCTCTTCTAAACTAATAATATGTCACCCTCATTTTTGTTTACATCCGAAGCTTGACAATCCTGAATTAAGTATCCACTTCTCTCCCAAACGTTCTGAAAAACCTCCAAAAACCCCAATCTCACCATTTCCCAAACGAACCCCGCCCTTGGAAAACCCAAAACCCAAAACCGGAAACCGGAAACACGAAACCCACTCCGCCCCTGGAAAACCCGAAACACAAAACCCGAAACACGAAACTTAAAACCCCGACCATCCTTTTCCACAAAAATTAAACTTTGATCTTTTTTACCTTCAGATGCAACAATCATTTATAACCATTGTACTTAATTAAAACCCGATCATTTTGGAGCTGACTGCAACAATCTTTTACGATGATCTGGTGGAGCGGTGCAAACAAGGGGATTCCCGCAGCTATGAAACCCTCTATCAGCAATACGCAAAGGCCATGTTCAATACAAGCCTTCGCATTGTAAATAATGCCAGTGACGCAGAGGACGTATTGCAGGAGGCATTTATGGATGCGTTCAGGTACCTGAGCGACTTCAATTACAAGTCCACTTTCGGAGCCTGGCTGAAACGCATCGTGATCAATAAATCGATCAACGTTTTGCGGAAGCGTAAGGGCGACCTGGTGGATATAGAAACAACCACTATAGCTGAACTGCCGAATGATGAAGTGCCGGACGAAGAGAGCATTAGCCTGAAAGTGGCGGAAATAAAAAAAGCCGTTACTTTTTTACCGAATGGATATCGCACCGTGCTGAGCTTATACCTTTTCGAAGGATATGATCATGAAGAGATAGCAGATATCATGAGGATTTCAGAATCCACGGTTCGTACACAATACCACCGTGCCAAACACAAATTGTTACACATCATAAAAGGAGGACTGTCATGAGCAATCGATTGGAACAATTTATAAAAGATAACAGGGAAGCATTTGACAGCGAAGAACCAGGTCCGCAGCTTTGGAAAAACCTTAGCGCCGGTCTTGATTCGGGATCAAAGAAATCAGATAATGTTTATCATCTTTCGTTTCTGCGGTGGACTGCAGCGGCTGCTATTGTTGTGATGGTGATCGGCATGTTTTATTACATGAACCGTCAGCAATCTGCAAACGTCGCAGACAATAACCCTCCAGCTGCCGGTTCGGAAGATTCATTCCTGAATGAAGTGAATCCAACCTATGCTAAGGAAGTGTACCATTTCACACAGTTAATAGAATTAAAACAAAATGAGCTGAAGCAAATTGAAAAAGAGCATCCGGAGCTTTACAGTCAATTTGTGAAGGACGTTCATAAACTAGACAGTTCCTATCAGGCCCTGCGCGCGGAATTACCTGCGAATCCAGATCCTGAAGCGCTGCTGGAAGCTATGATTCAGAATCTGCGCCTGCAGGCTGATCTCCTGAATCAACAGTTAACTATCATCAAACAAATCAAACAATCTAAACAAGTTGGTCATGAAAAAAATACACGTTCTGCTTAGTAATGTACTGTTGGTAACATTGCTTCTGAGCAGCACTGCATATTCACAGAATAAAAAATACGAGTTCTCGAAAGACCGAAGCATCAGTCAGACATACAACGCGTCGGGCAGTGATAAACTAACCATCAGCAACCAGTTCGGTAAAGTAGTGGTACACACATGGGCAAGAAATGAAGTAAAAGTTGATGTTAAAATAGAAGTATCATCTACGCTGAAAGATCAGGCTGATGAAATGTTCGAAAAAATTGATGTGAGCCACGGCAAGGATGGAAATAATATCTATTTCAAAACCACAATGGACAAGAACAAAGACAAGAACAAGGACAAAAGTGAAAATAAACAGCGCGGAACGCATAGCAATTCCATCAATATCGATTATGAAATAAGCATGCCTGCCGGGCTTACGCTTGACCTTGACAATAAATTCGGAAAGACCACACTTCCTGATCTGCAGGGTAAAGTGGATATCGAACAACAGTTCGGCGACCTTGAAGCTGGCAAGCTGTCAAGTCCGGGTAAGGTGATCGTGAAATTCGGTTCCGCAACAATTGAAAGCGTTAACGGAGGTTCCTACGATTTCCAGTTTGTGAGCAATACAGCGGTTATTAAAAACGCCACCGGCGATATCAAAGTAAAAACCCAGCATTGCAAAAGCAATGGAGTTGTGATCCATGCGGCAAACACATCTTCGGTTGATGTGGATGCTCAGCATTCAGATGTATCTGTGGTGGTTCCGAAAGATATGTCGGCCCAGTATTCTGTTGAAACTCATTTTGGTTCATTCAAAAATTCTTCATCCTTCACCATCAAAAAAGAAGGTGATGAGGATGATGACAAACACCGCGGACCAAAATTCAACAGCTCCTGGAAAGGCACTTCCGGACAGGGAAAAACCAGGATAATGCTCGATGGAAACTTCACTGATTTTTACATCGGTCATGATGCTCCGCCTGCCAAGCCCAAAAATGATAAAAAAGTACGCAGCGTATAGCGGTAAAATCTGCAGTCAGCTGAGTTGAAAAACTCAATGACAGGGCGCTTCGCAAGAGGCGCCTTTTTTTTATTTCAACAAATCAGCCAGTCCTTCTCATCCCCCTAACTTCCAGCTTCATCGCCTTTCATTTGCTCCTCTCCTTTTTCCTCTTTACATTTCATAAAAACTTTTATGATAGATCGTATAGTTTCTGTACTGTTGATTGGAACATTGGCCATTTCGGGTTCAAATCCGGTGATAAAGGAACATAATCTTGCTGCTATTCAAAATGAAGCCGGGGCAGATACAACAAAGTATGGACCGATGAAAATGTATTGGCTGGTATTTCTGCTGAAAGGCCCCAACAGGGTACACGATAGCGCCACTTCCGCGCGGATCCAAAAAGCTCATATTGCGAACATAGAGCGCCTTGCTAATGAAGGTAAGATCGTTATGGCTGGTCCGATGGGCTACAATAAGGACCTCAGAGGGATCTTTATCATGAATTGCAAAGATTCAGCCGAAGCGGCCAGTTATGTAAAAACCGATAGCGCGATTATTACCGGCAGGATGAGGTTTGAGATTCATCCATGGTATATAGCGACGGGCAAATATGAGTTCAAATAATCCGATTTAAAAGAGAGGAATACTTCATTTTTACCTCGTTCCAAAATCCTGCGTCCAGTAAGCGCCTTCCCTTGCTACGCCAACTTCCTTATAAATTGGGTTCATTATCGTTTTGCAATGATTCACGCTTTTGAGCCAGCCATCGATCACCGACCGCTCATCCGAGTCATTAAAAGCGATATTTTCCCCATAGGCGATCCACTTGTATCCCGCCGCACGGATGCGGTCACCGGGATTACTTCCGGATTTTGAAACGTGACCGAAATAATCCTTCTTTTTCATATCCCGGCTATGCTGAAGAGCCGCCTGGGCAAGCTGATTGTTCCAGCTGACCGGAGGCGCCGGCTTCATAAACTTACCGCCACATTTACAGCCCTTCGCCCTGATCTCATTGATGGACTTAAGGATGATATTCCTGTTTACATTAAAAGAAATATCTGCCCGGTCTATAGTATCTACTGATGGCACAAGATGTTCCGTGCCACCCCTGGAAGATGGAATAGATACAAATAAAAAAAATAACAGCTTGATCATTACTAAAACCTGTTTTTATCAGAACGACAAAAACCACACCACCGGGTATGATACCTGCGTTAAAATGTTGATAAGGATAAATAGCCGTCCATTTCACGCTGGTATTGCTGCGCAATGATCCTGGCCTCCGAAGCAAATGAAGTGGTTGAGGATGCATAAATGATGGCACGACTGACATTCACCAGCAAGCCGCAATCGGCGGTCATGGCCTTTTGAGATATGTCCCTGAGGCTTCCACCCTGAAAGCCTACTCCAGGCACAAGATAAAAGTGGTCAGGAGTTATCCTTCGGATATTCACAAACTCCTCGGCCTGCGTGGCGCCAATCACAAACATGAGATTGTTGGTATTACCCCAACGGGAAACCGTACGTAAAACTTTTTCATACAGCAACTCATCTCCGGTTCGCTGCAATTCAAAATCACCGGCGCCGGAATTAGAAGTTAACCCGAGAACGATCGCCCATTTGCCTTCAAACTGCAGGAAAGGCCTTACACTGTCCTCTCCCATATATGGCGCTACGGTGATCGCATCAGCATTCATTGATTCAAAAAAAGCGCTCGCGTACTGCGAAGAAGTATTCCCGATATCGCCACGTTTTGCATCAGCGATTTTAAAATGCGTTTCCGGGATATACCTCATCGTTCTTTCAAGCGCATCCCAGCCTTTTGAACCCATCGCTTCATAAAAAGCTGTATTGATCTTGTAGCTCACACAAAGATCCAGTGTGGCATCAATTATGGCTTTATTAAACTCATAAACAGCATCGGGATGCGACTGAAGATGAGTTGGT
>DASWTK010000318.1:0-8405 GCA_036402175.1 Chitinophagaceae bacterium
GCCACCATCAGGTGTTCCCTGTTTTTGTATTGAATAATGGTTGAAGCTTCGAGATCGGTTTTGATCTTTTTCGGGATGCGAAGGCTTTCACCAGGGAAGAGGTCCACCGTATCCTCAAGCCTGTAATTTTTATCAAGGATCGCGAGCTTTCGCGCGTCATCGCCTATTACGTAAATTCTGCCGTTGAAATATTCAATTGAAGAAGCCGAAGGGAAATTCAGCAATTCTGTCTTGGTGATCAGGGATAGTTTTGATTCTTTTTCCATTTTACAGCCGCCCGATAACAGCAGGGAAGATAACAGAAAGATAAAAATATTGTTTACCGGAAATCCTTTCATCACAGTTTAATTAAGCCGGGATGTCAATTCAAATTCCGTGCGGATAATCATTGCCATGAAAAATAAGGACAGATTCTGCTCAATCAGTGCTATCAAAATCGTTTTTCCAGCCAGCCTTTTTCATATTCTCTACCTTTTGCTGCACTTCATCGCCCAATTGTTTTTTAAACTGTTCAACTTTTGCCCCAACCGAATCATCAAACGCGCCAATGATCATTGCGGCAAGGATTCCGGCATTCTTCGCGGCATTCAGCGCAACTGTCGCCACGGGTACGCCATTAGGCATCTGAAGTATCGACAAAACCGAATCCCATCCATCGATTGAATTGGATGATTTGATGGGTACGCCAATGACGGGCAGTGAAGTGATGGCTGCTACCATGCCCGGAAGATGAGCTGCGCCGCCTGCTCCCGCGATGATCGTTTTTAATCCTCTTTCCCTGGCGGTCTGTGCGTATTCAACCATCCGCAACGGAGTTCGATGAGCAGAAACGACGGTTATTTCGAATTCTATCCCGAATTCTTTCAGAACATCTGCAGCTGCCTGCATGACATTCATGTCGCTGTCGCTTCCCATGATGATTCCAACCTGGACTTTTGACATTTTACTTGCTTATTACTTTCAGTGTGTTCCTGATCTTGTTAGCCTTGTAGGTAAGGTCCTGTTTTTCCCTGCTGATGATGGTAACATGACCCATCTTTCTTCCCGGTTTTGTTTCTTTTTTACCGTAAATATGAACGAATACATTATCCATTTGCAATACTTCGTCAAGCCCTTCGTAGTAAGCTTCACCTGAATAACCATCTGCCCCCAGCAGGTTTACGATAGCCGCCGGCAGTATCTGTTTCGTATTGCCGAGCGGATATCCAAGTATTATCCGCCACATCATATCGAACTGAGAGCTGTAATTTCCTTCTATGGTATGATGGCCGCTGTTATGAACCCTGGGTGCGGTTTCGTTCACGTACACTTCGCCATTTTTATCTATCAGCAATTCTACAGCAAAGATACCGGGACTGTTCAACGACTTCACAACCCTGAGCGCGATGGCTTCTATTTTCCATTGCACCTGTTGCGGCAATTCGGCAGGACTCAACTGGTAATCCAGCAGGTTGAGTCGCTGGTCGAACAGCATATCCACCGCGGGGTAGATCGCCGTTTGCCCTTTTGCGTTGATTGCAACTATCTGGGATATTTCTTTTTGAATATTGACCAGTTTTTCGAGCACCGCAGGCGCGTCGAACCCTTTTGACAAATCATCTTTGTTATGCATGATCTGCACACCGCGGCCATCGTAGCCACCCAGCCCGATTTTATGCACCGCGGGCAGAAATGAAGTTTTCTCTTCAAGCTCCTTACGCGAATGGGTAACCGTAAAGTTAGCTGTTGGGATCTCGTGCTGTTTGTAAAATTCCTTTTGAAGTATTTTGTTCTTAATAGTGCGAAGCGCCGATGACTTCGGATAAACTGTTACTCCTTCAGCTTCCAGTTTTTCCAGCGCATCTTCATTTACGCTTTCTATTTCTATTACCAGTGCATTTAAGCCTTTTCCGAAATTATACACATCGTTCGCGTTCCTGATATCGCCTTTGGTAAAATGATGGCAAAGATGAGCGGCCGGGCACTGATCATCATTCTCTAAAACATAAGTTTCTACCGGGTAATTTGCGGCAGCCTGTAACAGCATTCTTCCCAACTGCCCGCCCCCTAGAATTCCTACTTTAAGCATGCGGCGAAGATAAGGGTTTAGGGTTTTGGGTTTGGGGTTTTGGGTTTTGAGTTCTTAGGGCGGAGGGTGTAAGTTTCTGGTTATATACTTTTCTGGAAAATAAAGTATCCTCAACCATGGAAAACCCAAAACTCAAAACCCAAAACCCAAAACCTTTTTATCTTCGCATCTAAACAATCCCCATGTCAACATTAACAGCTTCAGATACTTCCCGGCAGGCACAGGCCGATTTTTTGCCGCTGCAGGGTACCGATTTTGTTGAGTTCTATGTGGGCAATGCCAAGCAGGCCGCCTACTATTACATGAGCGCTTTTGGATTTCAGCCGCTTGCTTATTGCGGTCCCGAAACAGGACAAAAAGAAAGGGCTAGTTATGCGGTCCGTCAGAATAAACTAACCCTGGTGCTCACTACTCCCTTGCGTTCAAATAATCCGATGGCCGATCATATTTACAGGCATGGAGACGGGGTCAAAGCGCTTGCCCTGCGCGTGGATGATGCAGCCCTTGCATGGGAAGAGACTACCAAACGCGGAGCGCGCAGTTATATGAAACCTACCCGCACCGAAGACGAGAGCGGTGAATTTGTAATGAGCGGCATCCATACCTATGGCGAAACGGTACACCTCTTTATAGAACGAAGGAATTACAATGGCGCTTTCATGCCGGGATACAGACATTGGGAAAATCCTTATTTCCGGCCATCCGATACAGGATTGCAATACGTTGACCACTGCGTAGGGAATGTAGGCTGGAACCAGATGAATGTGTGGGTGAAGTTTTATGAAGAAGTAATGGGCTTCCGCAATATTCTTACGTTCGACGATAACGATATCTCTACTGAATACTCCGCCCTCATGAGCAAGGTTATGAGCAATGGTAACGGCTTTGTAAAGTTCCCCATCAACGAGCCGGCAGAGGGAAAAAAGAAATCCCAGGTAGAGGAGTATCTCGATTTTTACAATGGCGAGGGTGTTCAGCACGTGGCAATGGCTACAAACAATATTATCGAAACAGTAGGGGCTCTCCGGTCAAGGGGCGTGGAATTCCTGCAGGTACCCGGAAGTTATTATGACGATGTGCTGGACAGGGTAGGGAAAATAGATGAAGACCTGAAGCCGCTGAGGGAATTGGGCATCCTGATCGACCGGGATGATGAGGGTTACCTGCTCCAGATTTTTACTAAACCTGTTGAGGACAGGCCTACCTTATTTTTTGAGATCATTCAGCGCAAAGGCGCCAAAAGCTTCGGAAAAGGCAACTTCAAGGCACTCTTCGAGGCCATCGAGCGCGAACAGCAATTGCGTGGAAATCTATGATTTAACGCAGGCCGGTGGATAACTCACCGGCCTTTTTTGTATTTTTAGGCTGAATTTTTGCGTTATCACAAAGATTTTGCTAACCCCGTAAAATAAAACAGGTGTACATCCGTAATATGAACAGCACAAAGCTTATGCTAAAAGCCATCCCTTTTGTATTACTGTCGTTTATCTGTGTTGAGGTAGTTGCTCAAACTTCCATGCAGAGCATTACGTTCGTAGATTTCCAGCGTACATACCCCAAAATAAATGACGTACTGTTGAGGAGGGAGGACACCCTGCGCAGGCAGTTTGAGGCTAAAGGACTGGCATGGCCCGCGAAGTATATTTATATCAGATCTTTCAAATACGACAGCCAGCTCGAGGTTTGGGTGAAATACAGCCTTAAAGAAAAATACAAGCTGTTCAATACATACAAAGTCTGCGCGCTGGCGGGAAGTTTGGGTCCAAAGCGCATGCAGGGCGACTACCAGGTTCCGGAAGGTTTTTATTATATCAATGAGTTCAATCCAAGAAGCATGTATCATTTATCGCTCGGATTGAACTATCCCAATGTTTCAGACAAAATTCTGAGCGATTCACTCCAGCCGGGAGGTGACATTTATATTCACGGCAGTTGTGTGACCACAGGCTGCATTCCGATTACCGACAAACAGATAGAAGACCTGTATGTTCTGGCAATGCACGCGAAGAACAAAGGCCAGGATTTTATTCCCGTGCATATATTCCCAATCGATTTCAAGAACCGTAACAGCAATAGCTATCTCACCCGGTACCTGAAAGATTTTCCGGAATACTCATCAATGGTGAATAACCTGCGGAAAGTTTATAATCATTTTGAAAAAACGAAGGAAGTCCCGGTGATCATGGTGAACGGAAGGGGTGAGTATGTTACCGATGACCTGGCCGATGCGTATGGCCCTGACGATAAAAAGCCGAAACCTCCTGTTATTAAAAGATTGCCAAAAAAAGAACCACCGGTAGAAATTGCTAAAGTGGTTAACCAGTTGCCTGTTTATCCCGGCGGCAGTGAAAAATTTTCTGAATTCCTTTCCTCTATCAGCTCTGAAATGGCGGTATTCCTGGAAGAAGAACAAACTACTGCATACGTATTGGTTGAATTTATTATCGACGACCAGGGTAAGCCGGTTTGGGCTTCTGTTACCAAGGGCGGAAACGACATCATGAATGAAAAGCTGGAAAAGAAATTTGAAAACATGCCGCAATGGAAGCCAGCCATCCGCCTTGAAAAAAATGTTGCTGTCAAGCTGAAGCAAACAGTTGTGATTGAGAAGAAAACCCTCTGATCTTTATTTCAGTTTCATATAAAAACTTGTATCCTTCAGCAAGGGTACACGGTAATTAAAGTATTCATTTAATATCACCCGGAAAGTATTCACGGCAGATATTGAGTCGTGCAGCATCCCATATTTTTTCCCCGGAAAATAAAAAGCGCTCAGGTTACTGAATTCAACATCGGGAGATAGGTTATCCTTTGAATTGTAGTTCCTGTATCCATGATCGCTCTGCACAATGATGATCCTCGGCCGGTTGCCCTCTGTTAAAAGCCTGCTGCTGAGATCCACAATCATTTTATTGGTGTACTTCAATTGTTCCAGGTAGTCTTCGTGCCGGGTTGAAAGCCATTGTTCCTTTGGTTTGATGTTTCCTGCGCTATCATACAAAAAAGGAGCGTGGGGCATCAGGAAATGTGCATATAAAAAAACCGGCTGTTGCTGAGGACGGGATGAAAGTTCTTTTATGGCCGCGTAACTTTCGGTGATCCTGCTCAGGTTGTCCTCACATTCTTTCAGAAAAAATGGTGTAAGGCTTTCTTCGGTTGTCCTTTTCCGTTGGAAGAACTTAAAATTCCAGGCGATATCAGCTTTAAAACGGAACCAGAAGGTTTGCGCGGCAACAAGTTCCCTTGGCTCGGTAAGCACAAAAGGAGCAACACGGGCAGGCGCATCATTAAAATGAAACCATGAATAATTGTAAAATGAATAACCCTGTTTCTTGAGGATTCGGAACAGCTCATTGTCTTCAAACTGGCTTAGTTGCCCGCTTGAGCGGAATGCATTGGTATACTTCAGGTCTTTTTCCTGATAGTCCATATTGAGCGTGCTGCCAATGGAGAAAACGGTATAATTATAATTGCTGGTCGAATTGCGGGCCTGGTAAAAACCACTGCTGTCCAAAAAATTTTCCAATGCGGAGTTATCGTAATTCCAGAACGACTTCAGCACTTTCGAGTTCGCGTACATATCAAAGACAAGAAAATAGATATCTGGATTTGAACAGGTGTCGCATTGCTTAAAGCCTTCTGCGATCGGATAGTTTTTAGTCAGTCTCCTGATCCTTCCATCTGTAATATTCAACAGCGATATAAGTAAAACCTCGTAGCTGAGCAGCACGATCAGAACGATGTTCAGGTATTGATAAGTGTTATAGAAGGGTTGTTTTGAACGGATCAGAAAAATGGTTATCAGTAAGATCAGTACCGCGATCGCGCCTACCATCACCGTATATTTTCCCAGGAAGGGAATATTTTCCTCCAGCCAGGTATGTATAGGTCCGAAAAAGAAAAACAGGAATTGTAAGATAAATGCCAGGATCGTCAGCCTGCGAACAATTGGCTTTTGGGTACGGAATAAAAAGAACAGCAGAATTGAAATGGTCAGGTACCAGAAGGTTTCAGGTATCCAGAGGTGACTGAAATGCAAGACGCGGAAATAGTCGGTCAACAAATGGGTCAGGAAGAAAACGGGGAGCAAAACCAGGAATAGGGGTGTGTTCTGAAGGAGCCTTTTCATATTCCCGGCGAAAATAATGAAGATCGGCCACCCTCCCCAATTCGTAGTTTTACTGTTTTTCCCCCGGAAACTTCCGGTATTTGGCTAATTCTCGCCCTAACGCTGGCATATCTAAAAGAAAACTCTTAGGTTTAACGTTAATATCGAATCCAATAATCTTGTGAGCATGTAATGAAGTTCTACCCTTTAAACATACTGTCAACCCTTGCTATCCTGGCCGGACTTTGCATTCCGGAACCGGGCATGGCACAAAACATATCCGGGGTGGTGAACACCTACCACAAGGTCACCGCCATCAATACCACCACCAATACTGTCACTTTAACATCAGCGGCCGGCCTGACGCCTGGGGTAAAGGTACTTGTGATACAGATGAAAGGCGCCACAATAGACAACAGCAATTCGGCTTCGTTCGGAAATATTACCGCCATTGGGGACGCGGGAAACTATGAGTTCAACTATGTGTGCAGCGTTAATGGCAATGAAGTGATATTGGTTTACAGCCTTCTCAGAAGTTATACGGTAAGTGGGATGGTGCAACTGGTAACTGTTCCCCGTTATGCCTCCGCTACTGTAGTGGACACGGTAAAAGCTTCGGCCTGGGATCCGGTAAGCGGCACAGGAGGCGTTGTTGCCATTGAGGCCACCAGTTTAACGCTGAACGCTCCGATTGATGCAAGCGGCATGGGATTCAAAGGTGGCGTTTATGTTGACCATCCCCAACCTCCTTATAATTGCGATTTCGCAACCAACATTACCGCATATGGCTTTGCAAATCCTGCATCAGGGTTTCAGACTGGCGGCACAAAAGGTGAGGGTATCGTAATTGCCAATGCTTCCTTCGGATATGGAAGGGGAAAATATGCAAATGGCGGCGGCGGTTCAAATAATCATAATGCCGGTGGTGCGGGTGGAAGTAATGCCGGAGCCGGTGGCTCAGGCGGACAGCGTTCAAATGAAGGCGCCTTCAACTGTCATGGTACAAATCCGGGCATAGGGGGTCTTTCCCTTTCATCTAACGGATATTCTGTTGCCAATAATCGCGTGTTCCTCGGTGGAGGTGGTGGTGCTGGTCATGGAAACAATAACGTGGGTATGTCGGGTGGCGATGGAGGCGGAATAGTTTTTATAAAAGCCGAGACATTATATGGGAATAACCAACACATTCTTGCGAACGGCGCGAGGCCATACCGTGCGGCGCTAACGGCGCTTATCGGCGATCCATATACCGCAGGTGGTGATGGTGGCGGCGGAGGTGGTGGCGGAGGGGTTATTATTTACGATGTAACGACCCTGCAGAATTTCGATGTGTTAATGTTCGCCAATGGAGCCAACGGATCCAATTCAAGTTATACACCAAGCTCGGGTTGCTTTGGCCCTGGTGGTGGCGGTGGCGGCGGTGTTATTTGGACAAGAAATGCCGCTTTTATTCCGCAGGAACAGGTCAATAATGCTGGCGGTACAAATGGGGTGGTAAGTGTCACCACTTCTGTAGTTGCGTGCAGGGGATTGGCAAACGGCGCTACCTCAGGCGGCGCGGGTTCACTGGCTTTTAATTATGTTCCCCCGGCAAGCACAGCGCTTGTGTGTGCGCCGCTTCCATTAAACGGCCTGCTTTACTTTGAGGGGAAAGAGGTGAGTGAAGGCATTGAGCTGAAATGGAAAATGCGCAGCATTACCGGTATTAAATCCTATGTGATCGAACGTTCGGTTGATAAGGTAAGCTTTACGGCATTGGCGAATGTGAATAGCAACGGACAATACAATTATTCTTATATCGACCGCGACATACCTGCTCCATATTTATACTATCGTCTGAAAGCCGTTTACAGCGATGGCAGTTCTTCGTTTTCTCAGATAATAATGGTGGGATCTATCAACAAAAGTGAATTGTTATTACTGCGGATATCGCCGAACCCCGCGAGTAATAATCTCGGACTTGTTATAAAATCCGATCATCAGGGTGAGGCTGAACTGGCAGTGTACAGTCGTACTTCACAAAAACTGATCAGCACCAAATCCATACTTCGCAGCGGAATAAACAAGGTTTCACTGAATGTACAGTCTCTACCGGAAGGACTCTATTTTGTATTGATAGAAAAAGATGGAAAAAAGATCGTTCAATCGTTTGTAAAATCTGCCAGGTAAACCATTATTGCTTCATCAGCACCTGAACCGTCTCGGGCGATTGTTGCCTGAGCAGGATAT